>NZ_JAIWNS010000170.1 GCF_020216685.1 Methanospirillum hungatei
GGAATGGTATATACCTGTTCCTTTGCTTTTGGTTCCTTTTTCGGGATGGTAAGTTCTAATACTCCATCCTTCATAGAACCTTCAGCCTTCTCTGCCTTGACTTCTTCAGGGAAATGTACTTGCCGTTTCCAGGTTGAATAATACCGTTCGCGATGGAGATAATTCTTCTCTGATTTTTCGTTGAATGATTCTTTCTGGGCCTTCAGGATCAATGAATCGCCGGTAATCTGGACTTCCACATCATCCTTTGTCATACCTGGTAATTCGACCTGAAGTTTATAGTGATCCCCTTCATCGATGAGATCGAGGGGGGCATAATGTTCTCTTCCAAATTCCGCCATATCTTTGGTGAGATAGTCGAATGGGAAATATGGCCGCATCAGGTTATCGAAGGACCTTCGAAAATCTTCGAATATGGAATCGAAGTCATCAATAAATCCTGACCGGTGCTCCCTCAAGGCACGGGTTTGTGGTGATGAGGGAGTAATTTCTGTTCCTTTTTGTTTTTTAAAGAGGCTCATAATCGTTCCCTCCTTTACACACTTCAAGTTAGTCTTCAATAGTATTTATAGTTTTCTCTCTTCGTTTGGAAAAGTTTTCCAATGATCCCCTGAACTCCTCAAGAAAGGATCCCCGGTCAAAAACCTCAACTTCCTCCTTTCTTACAGCACCATATCGTAATAACAGGAGAAGTGAAAAAAACAATACTGAAACAGTGAGTATAGTAAGAGGATTAATCTCAAGAATTCCATGAAGGATTATCTCACGCAGTATGGACACGATTCCTACTTCTATCATGATATCAACTGCAATACGGTGCTCTCTGATATAGATGATAAGGAGGCGGTAAATTTCTACAAGGACCAGAATATAGATCAATTCTGATGCAACATACTGAAATTCAAATGGTTGTGCCAGGGTGAAGTACATAGACAAAAGTGTCTTCACCATGAGAGCGAATAGTAATCCACACGTACCGATTACAATGATATCCTGAATATTTTCAAGCAATCGTCTGAAAAGATCATGAATTTTATTGTATGAAATACTGGGCATACAATTCACCTCAGATCTCGTTCCATATTTTATCCTTATGTACTACATATTTATCCTTTTGTAAGGCAACCTTTACTTTGCATCGTACGCCTCCTGACAATCAAAGACAAATAGGTCCGGATTATTCTTCAGGAGTTCAATTCCATGAACGCAGAAATTCAGTCACTTACAAATCAGGCAAAAGAGTGTGCGGATCTCTTAATCCCTCTGGAACATGAGATCTGTCAGGTTATCGCCGGTCAGAAAAACATCCTTGAACGACTCATCATCGCATTGATCGCAGATGGGCATGTTCTTTTGGAAGGTGTTCCTGGTATTGCAAAGACACTGATGATAAAAACGCTTGCACAGTGTATTGACACCGGTTTTTGCCGGATACAATTCACTCCAGACCTCCTTCCCGCCGATATCACCGGAACGAAGATTTACAACCAGCAGGATTGTACATTCAAAACCGTAAAGGGTCCGGTATTTACTCAGTTTCTTCTTGCAGATGAGATAAACCGTGCCCCGCCCAAGGTCCAGTCAGCACTTCTTGAAGCCATGCAGGAACGGCAGGTTACCATCCAGGGTGAGACGTATGCTCTTCCAGACCCCTTCTTTGTCCTTGCGACAGAAAACCCGATCGAACATGAAGGAACGTATCCGCTTCCTGAAGCACAGATGGATCGGTTCATGTTCAAGGTTCTGATGAGTTATCCGTCAAAATCAGAGGAACTCCTCATTCTGGATCGGTTTACAGAAGGAGTCAGTTATCAGCCAAAACCGGTCATCTCCTCTTCAGATATCAAAAAAATCCAGAAAGTGGTCCCCTCTATCTATGCAGACCTTGAGATTAAGAAATATGTCACATCTCTTGTTGATGCGACCCGGAATCCGAAAGAATACCAGATCCCTCTTGCACCCTATATCCGGTATGGAGCATCGCCCCGTGCCTCCATATATCTGATGCTGGGAGCAAAGGCACACGCACTCCTCCGGGGAAGAGGATTTGTCATTCCGGATG
The DNA here is from genome assembly GCF_020216685.1 of Methanospirillum hungatei. Taxonomy (GTDB): domain Archaea; phylum Halobacteriota; class Methanomicrobia; order Methanomicrobiales; family Methanospirillaceae; genus Methanospirillum; species Methanospirillum hungatei_B. The sequence goes on from NZ_JAIWNS010000170.1 coordinate 2,063, forward strand.
ATGTAAAAGCAGTTGCTCATGATGTTCTCCGCCACCGGATTCTGCTCTCCTATCTTGCAGAGGCAGAAGAGATAACGGTGGATTCAATCATCGATCAGATCATACGAACAGTCCCGGTCCCCTGAAGCGGTGAACTATGCCGGATAATACCAGCTATTCGGATTTGATTCAGAATGTCAGGACAATTGATATCCTGACCAGGGCACGGGTTACCGGTCAGCAGGCCGGGGTTCATATCTCTCTTTTCAAGGGGCAGGGTGTTGAATTTTCCGATATCAGGGAGTATATTCCCGGTGATGATATCCGTGCCATTGACTGGAAGATAACTGCCCGGTATCAAATCCCCTATGTCAAGGAGTTTGTTGAAGAACGTGACCATACCATCTATCTGATTGCAGATATCTCCGGATCAGGAACCTTTGGTCATGTGGTCTCAAAATTCAGCACTCTTGTCTCTGTTCTTGCAACCATAGCCTTATCGGCGGTTCATTATCATGACCGGGTAGGACTCATTCTGGTATCAGACAACGTTGAGAAGTTCATTCCTGCAAGAAGTGGCAGAAATCATGTTCTTCACCTCATTCAGTCGATAATTACTCATACATCGCAGGCCGGGGGTTCTGATCTCCGCCCGGCTCTGTCCATGATCGTGCAACGGGTACGCCGGATGTCAACCGTCATCCTCTTATCTGATTTCTTCACTCCTGACTGTTCAAAGGAGTTATCCATGGTGAAACGACATCATGATCTCCTGGCGATCCGGATCTCCGATCCCCGTGAAGAAGAGCTTCCTGATGTCGGACTGATTGAACTTGAGGATGCCGAATCAGGGGAGCAGATCCTTGTGGATACATCAGATCCTCTCGTTCGTGAGGAATACCACAAAGCGACGGCTCAGCATACCAAAGATATTTCTCTTATGATGAGAAAATACAGGATTCCATTTGTTAATATCAGATCCGGTGACGAATATGTCCCAATCCTTGAGCATCTGATGATGGCCCGCCCGGGAGGAGAATTATGACCGGATTTTATCATCCTGAGTGGCTGATTGCCCTGGTTCTTCTGCCCTGTCTCTATTATTACTATGATTATCAGACGAAACGAAAGAAACAGGAAGCAATCGTCTTTTCACACATCGGGTTTTTAAAAAGTGCCCTTCATGGCAGTACACAATCTTCCCGGCCACGGACTCTTCTCCTGCTCCTTCTTGCCGCTATCGGATGTATTATCATCGGACTTGCGGATCCTCACATCCCTCTGGAACAGACAAAAGAAGGGGTAAGTGTGGTTCTGGTTCTGGATGTATCGGGAAGCATGCAGGCAACCGATTATCAGCCGACCAGACTTGAATCTTCAAAGCGGTCAGCAGAGATTCTGTTAAGATCGCTTGATCCAAAAGATTACGCCGGGATAATTACATTTGAATCAGGTGCCACCAGTGCAGCCTATCTCTCACCTGATAAGGATCGTGTAATCAGAAAACTGCAGGCAATCGAGCCAAAGGAGGGAGCGACAGCAATCGGGGACGGCCTGGCTCTCGGTATTGATATGGCTGAATCTCTGCCAAACCGTAAAAAGGTAGTTATTCTGTTGTCCGACGGAGTGAACAATGCCGGGGTCATCCATCCTGAACAGGCGGCAGGATTTGCACGGGAGAAGGGAATTCAGGTCTTCACTATTGGTATGGGTTCAGACAGTCCGGTCGTACTGGGATATGACTGGTTTGGAAATCCCCAGTATGCAACACTTGATGAAGCTATGCTCCAGCAGATAGCAGCATCTACGAATGGACAGTATTACAAATCAGTCGACGATAGGACCCTTTCAGAGATCTATTCAAATCTGAATAAGGAGATCGTCCGTGAGAAAGAGGATACCAGTATCCGTGACTGGTTCTATATTGCTGCACTGATTCTGATTTCAGGAGAGATATTCCTGCGATACGGAAGGAGGAGGATTATTCAATGAATGCGAAGATATTCTTGTGGATTCTTACCGGATGTATCTTTATATCCGGATTTCATGCACTTGCTGATGATATTTCGATGTCATCTGCACAATCTGAATATTATTATCAGGTTGGGACCGATGCACAGGTTCCTTTTACCATAGAGAGTTCATTTCCGAATACTCTGATTGGAACGCTCCAGTACAGTCTTACTAGGCATCAGAATGACGGCGGTTTTTCCATATCACAGACCAGTACACAGTCACAGTCCTTTCCGGTAGCTCCGGGCAGATCAAATCATGGCCTGACTCTAACTTCAGAAACAGAAACCGATTATGATCTCTCTCTGCTTCTGTTGTATGAGGATAAGGGGAAGGATTATGCAGTGGTTCTTCCTCCATTGTCGGTTCATTTTGTCTCTGATCCCAAAAAATACAATCCACAGCAGAAGACTGTCCGTTCTTTAACATCTGAAGCGACAAAGACACCCTCATCATCTTCACAGATGGATCCATTTACCCAGATGGAACAGGAGATGCAGCAGATGAGGCAGCAACAGCAGCAACTGATGCAGAGTTTCATGTCCCAGAGTATGTCCGGATCTTCACGGTCTTCATCCGCTGCACAGAATCCCTCGCAGGCTTTACAAAATAATCAGATGTCTTCCTCCGCGTCAGCATTACAGCAGCAGATGATGGAGGAGAGTCAGCAGAATGAGGAGAATAAACGAAAACTTGCAGATTCTCTTGAAAAGGATCCCCTCATCAGGCAGCAGGCATCAGATCTTCGAAAGGCCGGGTATAACCAGACTTCAGGGCGGATAGTCCCGACCGGACCAGACAAAGGAGAGGTGGCTGTCAGTTTTGAGAATGATGACGGTGAAAAGATTTCTGTGACCGGAAAGGCAGAAGAGGGGAAGGTTTCATCGCTCACCGCTGAGAAGAGTGGAGAAATTCCTGTTCCTTTGGCTCTCAGCTCGAACAGTACCTGGAATGATCTAAAAGACCAGTTGCATAATAGTTCGATGGTACCATCATCAGGATCGGTGACCAGGACTCCTGAAGAGACGACGATTAGACAAGAGTATAAAAGTCCGGATGGGAGAAATGCAACTCTGTCTGCACGGATTGTAAATGAAACCGTGGAAGAAGTCACCCTGCAGCAGGATGACGCGTTTCCCCTTTTCTGGTTTATCGGAGTATTGCTCGTAATTCTTCTTGTTGTGCTCTGCGCCGGAGTTGCCTGGTGGTATCTCTCCACCCGTCCGGAGGAAAACCCATGCGAAGAATGTGTGATTCCACCAAGAGACTACCATGAGATTGTGAATGAGATGCTGAGCGATGCAGAACGGGCCTATCAAGCAGGAGAGAAGAAAGAAGGGTATGGTATGCTTGGTCAGGCTTTACGGACGTTTATTTCACATACGTATGGAAAAGGAGATGCCCTGACCAGTGAGGAGATTATATCCAGCTCCCCCGGACTGATTCTTCCGGAAAAGGAGAAGATAATTGAGATTTTAAAAAGGTCTTCTCTTGTTGAATATGCAAAAGAAGAACCACTGGATGAACAGTTCTTCGGATTTCTCTCACAAGCTCATGATCTCGTCAAGTATCAGAAAGGTGAGGACTGATTCCTGCCTGATCAAAGCATCCAAATATTTTCAGGGTTCAGGAATAGTATGGGGATATCACCCGGAGATGAAACGATATGCCAGGTCTGTGGGAAACCTGCAATCGGTCTTGAAATACTCGGATGTTGTAAGGTTGTGGTCTGTGAGGACCATGCCAGTTCCTTCCTCCGTAATCTCTCATCAGGAGAAAAACTGGAATCCGGAGCCTGTTATTATGTCAGGTATTGATATCCGCAAACGAACCAGATACGCCTATTCAGAGGATCGCCATGCAGGATGAAAATAAGGACCTGATACTCCTCCTTTTGATTACCGCCGGAATTGCTATCTGTGGATTCTTTCTCTTCTCCTTTGCCCAGGCGATATTTATTCCAGACCTGAAGGTTACTTCATATGATGCCTCCTTCTCATGGGATGGGACGTTACAGGAATCATATCTCTATAATGTTCATGTATCTGATCAGTATAGAAGCCTGAACCGGAAATTTGAAAGTCCGGTGTATAGCACGATTCGTTCAGGCTCATATATCCGGTTTATATCAGTAGCCCCTCCCTCGGGAACCATCGGGTATGTGAAAGAAGCTGATGGAACTGTAACCCTTACCGGTGAAAATACAAGAGCCCGTTCAATCATTACTGACCGGGCCGGAAGAAATGAAGCCGGGGCATTTAATCCTGGTTATTTCCGTTCAGGGACGTACCCGATATCGTATACCTGGGATATTGTACCTCCGGTAGAACGGGGGACGGATGGAGACCATCTGAATATTGACCTGGCAACATCTCATATTCCTTATGATTCGGTCAGGATTCAGATCCCGGCATCCGGTGTGACCAAACTCTATCCTCATCCGGCAGACTTTACGGTTACCAGATCTGGTGATTCATATATCCTGACCGGTTCAGTAGCTGAAGATCTTCCCCTCGGGTTTGAAGTGTTGATAGATCCTTTCGTCACCGCATCACTGAACGGGCAGGTCAGACCTCTATCCGGTTCAGTCAGGGAACGGACAGAGCAGGCCAATCCCTGGTATCTCTCAGTAGTAAATCCCCTGTACCGGCTGATATCCGCACTTTCCAGTCTGCTGCTCTTTGGTATTCCTGTCCTTTTGCTTGGTATCTGGTACAGATATGGCCGGGAGAAATCCTATACCATCCCCGAACACCTGAGTTTTGTTCCTGATCCGTCAATAAAACCCTGGCTTGTCTCCCTTGTCTTCTCAGGAGATCCTGGGAAATTTCCAGAAGAAGGGCTCCATGCGACTTTGATTGATCTCCATCGGAGAGGTATCATCTCTATAGAGCAGCGATCAGAGAAGGGTTTTTCAATCCGGGTATTAAAGAACGAGACCGGTGATAGATACGAAGACCAGGTGATCAGGACAGTATCTCTGCTTTCAGATGACGGGACTCTTACAGATGAGACGTTTACCCGGATGGCCTCTGATGCCAATGCGAATGAATCAATGAGGAGCCAACTGGTTGAGTTTCAGAAATCTTTCCGGGACCTCCCATCCGGAATCGTTGATCAGATGGTCTCTGCCTACATCAGGAATGGTCATACCCATCTTATCCCCCTTCTTATCCTGGCAATAGGGCTATTCTTTGTATCCTTGGTGCTGATCATCATCGGTCCGGGTGATCGTCTTATCCTTGGTCAGGCAGTATACAACAGTTCATTAAGCATTCTCCAGATGATTATCGCTCTGGTGTTCCCGGTATCCCTCTTTGGAACATGGAAGGGGGATTATTACCGGGACCGGTTACAATGGGAGTCGTTCCGGGGATTTCTTTCAGACTCGGTCATGATCCAGCGTAACTCCCCGGAGGATATATCCATCTGGGGAGACTGGATGGTATATGGGACCGCTCTTGGTGTGGGTGATCAGGTATCAAAGACGCTGAAATCACTGAAGATTCGTGTTCCTGATCTCCCATCCGGCGGCTGGTTTGCTCCGGCCCTTATCCATACCGGTTTTTCACCGATGCTTGCCTATTCACCACCTTCATCTGGTTCTGGCGGATCCTTTGGAGGAGGAGGTTTTGGCGGGGGCGGAGGATTCGGTGGTGGAGGTGCCGGTGGGTGGTAATGTAAGAAACACCTATCTTCCGGTGCGGCCAATAATATACGGAATTTTTGAGGAAATATTGTGCAAGAGGTTACCAGCAGTTTTACACCCAGGGATATAGAAGCCTCTGTTCAGAAATTCTGGACACAGGAGGGTATATATGCCAGGGTACAGGAGCAGAACCGGGATGGCAAAACATGGTTTTTCGTAGATGGACCGCCATATACCACCGGTCACATTCATCTTGGAACAGCATGGAATAAGATCCTCAAAGACAGCATTCTCCGGTATAAGCGGATGCATGGACTTCATGTCATCGATCGTGCCGGGTATGACATGCACGGCCTTCCTATCGAAGTCAGGGTCGAACATGAACTAGGCTTTGAAAATAAGAAAGATATAGAGGCCTACGGTATCGGCGCATTTATCGAGCGGTGCAAGCAGTTCGCCCTCAGCCATAAAGACATCATGTCAGAGCAGTTTAAGGCTCTTGGCGTCTGGATGAACTTTGATGATCCCTATCAGACCGTCATGCCCGAATATATTGAAGCGGCATGGTGGACTTTGAAACAGGCAGATGAGAAGGGTCTTTTAGATCGTGGTCACCGGGTCGTCAACTGGTGTCCCCGGTGTGAGACCGCCATCGCTGATTCTGAAGTGGAATACTGGGATGAACAGGATCCGTCAATATTTGTAAAGTTCCCAATCCAAGGTCTTTTGAATGAATATCTGGTCATCTGGACCACGACCCCATGGACCCTTCCGGCGAATGTCGCCGTTGCCGTTGATAAAGATTTCATATATGCCCGTGTTGAGGCAGTAAAAGAAGGGAAAAAGGAGATTCTCTGGATTGCAAAGGATCTTGTCGAACCGGTATTAAAACGGGGAAAATATCAGGATTATTCAATCCTCTTAGAAAAGACCGGAGAGGAACTCGCAGGAACAACCTATGACTCTCCCCTTGCTCATCTCATCCCACGGCAGAAAGAGATAGTGCATAAGGTGGTTACCGCCGGATTTGTTGAGATGGACAATACCGGAATGGTTCACATCGCCCCCGGACATGGATGGGACGATTATCTCCTTGGTGTGGAGAAAGGTCTTGATGTGTTCTGTCCGGTTGACGGTGCTGGTTACTATACCGAGGAAGGCGGGATTTATGCCGGTCAGTTTGTCCGTGATGCAAATGAAAAGATCCTTGACGATCTTGGGCATCATCTGCTCGGAAGGCAGAAGATAACTCACCGGTATGGTCATTGCTGGCGGTGTAAGACCCCTATCATCTACCGGGCGACTGAGCAGTGGTTTATCTCGGTCCCAAAGATGAAAGAGAAGATGCTTGCAGAGATCAAGGCGACCTCATGGTATCCGGACTGGGCAGGGAGTGCCAGGTTTTATGATTTTGTTTCCGATGCTCGTGACTGGTGTATCTCACGGCAGCGGTACTGGGGTATTCCGATTCCGGTCTGGCAGTGCTCTTCATGTTCGGCTCACCGGGTTTTTGGGACTGTTGCAGAACTGAATGCAGCAGCAGGGAGCAATCTTACTGATCCGCACCGGCCGTACGTCGATGAGATAACCGTGCCCTGTTCCTGTGGCGGGACTATGAAACGGGTAGAGGATATCTTTGATGTCTGGTTTGACTCTGCAATGGCATCCTGGGCGACTCTTGGTTTTCCCAGGAGTGATGCATTATTCCATGAGATGTGGCCTGCAGATTTCATCACTGAAGGACAGGACCAGACCAGAGGATGGTTTTACTCGCAACTTGGGGCCTCAACGATTGCTTTTAACCGCTCGCCCTATAAGAGCGTCCTGATGCATGGGTTTGCTCTCGATGCTGATGGCCGGAAGATGAGTAAGAGTCTTGGAAATGTGGTCACCCCTGAAGAAGTGGTTCAGAAGTTTGGTGTTGATGTTCTCCGTCTTTATATTCTTTCATCCAATGCACCATGGGAAGATCTGAAATTTAACTGGGACGGGGTTTCAACCGTGAACCGGACGATGAATATCCTGTGGAATGTGTACCGGTTCCCGCTTCCCTACATGATCCTTGACGGGTTTTCCCCTGCCCAGACATCAGACGGGACATATGATGATGAGTACATCGTTCGTTCCTACCGGGAGATGCCGGAGATTGACCGGTGGATCATCTCACGAATCAATTCTATTGCAAAACAGATATCCGCAGATATGGAAGAATACCATCTGCACCGGGTCACCCGGCTGTTGATGAACTTCATCCTGGAAGATCTCTCCCGGTGGTACGTCCAGATCGTCCGGCCCCGGATGTGGCTTGAGGAAGACTCTCCAGATAAGAAGTTTGCATATGAGACGATTGCATACTGTCTCCGCACCCTCTGCAGACTTCTTGCCCCGTTTACCCCTCATATCACCGAAGCAATGTATGGAAATCTCCGGCTGCCTGAAGATCCGGTATCAGTTCACATGCTGAAATGGCCTGCAGGAGATATCAGGCTCATTGACGAGAACCTTGAGCGTCGGATGGATGTTGTCCGGAAATTTGACGAAGCAGTTGCAAATGCACGGCAGGCAGGGAAGAGAAAACTTCGATGGCCGGTTCAGAATGTCATTGTCGTGACGTCAAGTGAATCGGTCATCGAAGCTTTCAGGTCAATGGAAGATCTGGCAAAGGATCGTGCCAATACCCGGAATATTGAGGTTATCAAGGGAAGCTGGGACCGTATGCGATTCAATGCAGAGCCGGTCATGAAGAAGATAGGGCCATCATTTGGGAAGAAAGGACCGGTGGTAAAGGGTCTTATTGAGGCTGCAGACGGCTCAGCCCTTCGAAAGCAGCTTAAGGAGTCCGGATCGGTTACGCTCAGTGATGGATCTGAGGAGTTTGTCCTGACCGCTGAACATATGACGTTTAGTCAGCATCTTCCTGAAGGAATCTTTGGTGCAGAGATGACTGATGCGTCGGTCTATGTGGATACGAAACTTACAGAGGATCTGGAAGCTGAAGGATATAGTCGTGAGATCATCAGAAGGCTTCAGGAGATGAGAAAACAGCTTGATCTGAATGTCGATGATAATATCCTGATTGATGCGGTTATTGAGGATGAGCATCTGCGGAAATTGCTTTCAGCATCATGGCAGGATCTTATTAAACAGGAGGTTCGGGGAAAAACACTCAAGGTTCATGCATCTGTTAGTGGCAGGGATGGATCAGTACTATTCCAGCTGGACCGGGACTGGGATATTGAAGGAGTAAAGGTTACGCTCGGGATATCTCTTTGTAGCTAAAAAATAATCCTAAAATTTTTTATTTCTTTAATAAAATAATATTTCAATTCCCGGACAGGAGAGAAAATGAGAATCACGGGTAATTATTTTCCCATCAAATCCAAGCGAATTTGCTGCCAATAATTCATCAAGAGCACCTATTCGTGAACCTTTCTTTTGCATGGCATGTATTAGAATTTCATGAATATCTGCTAAATCGCTGGTAACCGATTTTATCTCAATATTCTCTTTAATACTCTCTATCTCATGGATCTTTTCTTTTGGATGAGATGTTCGATATGCTCCAGCGGTCAATTCAAAAATTGAAATAACAGAAATATATTGATATCACCAGATTGATCAAGGTTTTTTTTGTATTTCAAGTGATTTTTCATCTTTTCGAATGAGACCGACCAGATGTGATGTATCCAAAAGGTGCATTAAATACCGATCTCTTTTGGATTTTTGGCAGC
>NZ_JAIWNS010000171.1 GCF_020216685.1 Methanospirillum hungatei
AGAAGATCCCCGAGATCTGAAAAATTACACTGAAAGTTCGCTCGGACCTTACCATAATTCGCTCTGTATTCCTTCTCCGGCTTCTTCCCTGGTTCTGGCATTCTCCATTTCTCCTCAATAAGATTTCCTTTCCGAAGCAAAAGCAGCCCATCTCTGACGTAATCTGTTCCGACAACATCACAAAGCTCCGTACGGGTCATCCAATTCTTATCCAGGAGTTCGAGAATTTTCTTATAATGAGTATTATTAAATACCACGAAAAGGGGAACCAGCTCTACCGGATCATTCACAATCCGCACATGACCCGTCAATTCAAAACCCTATTATAATAACGTTGGATAAAAAATTAAAGGTTACTTGTACAAAAATGCCAAAACAGGGTCATATCATTATCAGGGGGATAGTCCAGGGGGTCGGTTTCCGTCCGTTTGTGTACGCCAGGGCTATTGCGCATGGAATCCACGGGTCAGTCTGTAACACCGGATCAGAAGTGCAGATAGATGCCTGGGGAGATCATTTTGACGATTTTCTGAGTGATCTGAGAAAAGGGCCACCACTCTCCATCATCGACTCAGTTGAAGTTCACCCGATCTCAGGGGTTTCACCGAAATCCTTCCAAATATTAAAAAGTCATGACGGTGTCAGGACCGGTCTTATTCCTCCGGACATTGCCACCTGCCCGGACTGTATCAAAGATATCTTCACCCCAAACGGAAGGTATGAAGGATATTTTGCGACATCCTGCGTGAACTGCGGACCCCGGTATTCAATCATCAAAACTCTGCCATATGACCGGGAGAGAACTGCAATGGATGAATTTCCACCCTGTGGAGATTGCTCAGGGGAGTATTCAGATCCCCAGAGCCGCAGACATCATGCCCAGACAATCGCGTGTCAGGTCTGCGGGCCAGACCTTGTTCTTCATTCCGGGACCGGTGCAGTGATCAAAGAAGACAACCCGATTAAGAGAACTGCACAACTCCTTGATCAGGGATCCATTATTGCCATTCGGGGGATCGGCGGGTTTCATATCACATGCACCGGCGATATGGCCAGGACGTTAAAAGAGCGTCTTGGCAGAACAGAGCAGCCCTTTGCCATCATGGCCGGAAAAAAATGGATTCTAAATAATACATCCATATCTTTGGATGAAGAAAAGGTCCTGCAGAGTGAGATCTCACCAATCGTAGTTCTGGATAAAAAAGATCCCAACGCATTCGATCATGTCAGTAATCTTCATACTATCGGATGCATGGTACCCTATACCGGTCTGCACCATCTTCTCTTCTCCCATCTGAAAGCACCATATCTTATCATGACCAGTGCCAATGCACCCGGTTATCCGATGATTACGACATTGGCCGAGGCAGTGAGGAAACTTTCGGGGATCACCGACTATTATCTCACCCATACCCGTGATATCATCAACCGGTGTGACGACTCGGTCATCAGAAAAGGATATATCATTCGTCTTTCACGGGGATATGCACCAAAGAGAACAAAGATAGATCTTGGTAATACCGCTATCCTTGGGACAGGACCTGAACTGAACGCAACCATTACCCTCTATACCCAGGGGTTTTGTATAACCTCACCCCACATCGGCAATGTCAGAAATCCAGGGACCTATGCATATCTGAAAGAGACAATTTCCTGTCTGTGCAATCTGATGCAGCCGGATATCAAAATTATCGCTCATGATCTCCACCCGCAGTTCCTCTCAACCAGGTATGCAAAAGAACTGAGTGAAGATACCGGGGCTCTTCTCGTTCCGGTCCAGCACCATGAAGCTCACATCGCTGCGGCATGTCAGGAAGAGTGTATCGGGATTGCAATCGATGGGGTTGGGTATGGATCAGACGGGACGATCTGGGGCGGTGAGATATTCCAGGGTTCTGCTCCGCACTATTCCAGAGTAGGGCACCTCATGCCGGTTTTGATGCCGGGGGGGGATCTGGCTACTCTCTGGCCTGAACGGATGCTCTATGGTATTCTTCCTGATGAACAGACACATCAGTTACTTTTGTCACGGGGATGGAGAGAACCGGATCTTTCCATATTAGAAAAACAAGTCTCAAAACGGTTCAATACCGCTGTCACCTCAAGTACTGGCAGGGTCCTGGATGCGGCAGCTGCACTCCTGGGAATTTGCAGGAAAAAGACATATGACGGAGAGCCTGCAATGAAACTTGAGTCAGCCGCCTATGGAGCATCTCCAGAGACCTGGGAGATTCCGCTTACCAGAATTGGTCAGGCAGACGTACTTGACACACCGTCACTTCTTAAAAAAGCCAGAGATCGGTTTATGTCTGACCCAAAAGATCCTCAAAATATTCAGCAGATCGCAGCATCTATTCAGTTTAACCTGGCCCGGGGGATCGGAGAAATTGCCTGTAACGCCGCAGCATGTGCAGGACTAGAGACCATTGCATTATCCGGGGGCGTTGCATATAACGAGATGATCCGGAATACTATCCGGGAGACGGTGCATAATAACGGGTACCAATTGTGCATAAACCATGATATGCCACTTGGAGACGGGTGTATCTCCTTTGGTCAGTGTGTATATGCCGGCAAAAAAGAGATGTTATGAGGCTGGTTTAAGCATAACTTTTGGAATCAGCTTCATCTCATTCGGACGTATCGTCACATTCACGGTCTTCTTCTGATACCCTTCTTTCTGGAATGTGAGCGAACGGGAACCAGCCGGAACAATCAGGGTAGCAGGAGTCGTTCCGAGGTAAATGTCACCCATAAGCACCTCAGCTCCGGATGGCTGCGAGGTCACCATGACAAATCCGGACGGGCCTGTCGGATAGTCACCAACAACCCGGATGATCTCCGGTTTTCTCTCCACCGATGAGTAATTATCACTGATTACTTCAAGGGTTACCGTATACCGGCCGATGCCACCATACACATGGGTCGGATTCTGTACCGTTGAGAGTGTTCCATCTCCAAAGTCCCATCTCCACTTCTTCGGAGTTCCCGTGGAATGATCTGTAAAGTTTACGGTCAGTGGTGGTGTCCCGGTCATTGGCTGTGCAGTAAAGGCTGCAATAAGCGGTTCAGGCTCTACTGTTGGGATATGGGTTGGTTCCTCAGTCGGGGTGGACGTCGGCTCAACGGTCGGTGTTGGTATTGGAGTGGTTGGAACAGGAGTCGGTCCACCAGTTTGTGTGGGTGTCGGGACCTGAGTTGTCGGAGCAGGGGTTGGTTCACCGGTCGGTGGAGGTGTCGGAACCGCAGAGCCTACAGTGACATGGCCGGGCTGAATGGTCACTGATACAGGATTTCCATTATCATCCGTCAGCTCCGTTATTGCAATCTGAACCTCTGATGAACCATCTGCCAGACCCTGTACGTTCAGGGTGGCTAATTTTACCGAACGTGCTCCTGCTTTAATCTGATCGGTAAGGTCTACTGCAACAATACTGACTGTAGAAGCAGGAAGCGTTGACGCAGAATTCATACTAAAGGCTGCAGGAAAATTCACCGATGAAAACTCTGCAGAACCTGCAGGATTCATGGATACCTCGAGCTGATATCCCGCTAATCCACTGGAAGCCTGATCCAGCATAACATCAATACTTCCGGATGAACCGGAAGTTGCCAGAGTCAGATCTGTCGCAGATAATGTAGCTCCGTGAACCCCGGCCCCCAGAGTGAGAAGGAGGAAGAGGACACAGAAACCAAGATTTTGTCCTTTCATTTCATTCACCTGTCCGTCCCATCGTGCAAGATGGTGCTAAAATTGCTAAACATCTTCTCATAAAGGGAAGATAGTTCAGGGGTACTGAACATATTCAACCGTCCTGTTCAGAGAGAAGTATGGCTCCTCGTAATGATAGGTCTGTATCACCGCAAGGCCATTCTTGATCTCAAGGGTGTCATTCCATGGTTCATAGCCTTCCTTTTGTAAGGTCAGGTTATGCGTTCCGACAGCGAGGTTCATCACCATAATATCTGTCTTTCCAACCGGTGTATCATCAATCGTGACATTCACCAGCTCCGGATATGAAACGATGTATGCTGCACCGGTCTGGGGTGGATTTGCAGATAATGCTCCAATCTCAGCAAGATGTGGCATCATCACAAACCCGGAGATGAAGGTTGGAAGGACGTCATCAAGGATCGATATCGGAGAGACGACATCGTAATACCCTTCCTTATGAAGTCGCAGTTGATAATCCCTGGACGTAAGATTCGTGAGAAATGCAGGAGTTACACCCTGATACGCATTGTTCAGGTATACTTCTGCTCCGTCTGGGACAGAAAATATGGTAACATTGTTTTTTGCTCCCCGGACAGGAAGGTGCATCGGCTTTACCGTGATAAAACCGATTTTTTCCGTGGTATTGGTATATTCACTGTTTGAAGCGGTGAGTGATACCGTGTATACTCCGGGAATCCGGTAAATATGCTGGGGATTCTGAAGAGGGGAGGTGTTGTCACTTGACTCATCTCCAAAGTCCCACATGAATTTTGTTGGATACCCGGTGGAGTTATCGGTAAAGAAAACGGTCATGGGAGCAGAGCCCTCCTGAAGCTGGGCAGTGAAATCTGCGACAACCGTCGGAACCGGTGTAGGGGTCACAGGTGGTGTAACTTGAACTACCGGGTTGTTCTCCTGAATTTCCGGAGTTACCTCCGGGGTGGGTGCCGGGGGAGAGGAGGACTGGGGTGTCTGGACCGGGACTGGTGCTGTGGTCTGGCTCCCGACGGTGATGGTAGCAGGAGAAAGTTCTGCCGAAATGGGGTTCCCATTGTCATCGGTGATTTCTGTGATGTCGAGTGTAAGGGTTGCGACACCCTCATACAATCCTTCAATGCCAAGTGTACAGATTTGTACCTGCCCTGTCCCGGCTTCAACCTTCATCTCAAGATCCAATGCAGATACCAACACCTTCTCACCAGGTGTTCCCTCTACAACTTTAATTCCAGCCCATTCAGGCATTGTTACTGAAGATACCTGTGCAACCCCGGCTGGAGCAAATGACGTGGTAAATTTATAACCGGCAATTCCTCCAGGAGCTGAATCAAGAAGAACGGGAAGTTCAACTTTTTGTCCGACGGTACTGATTTTGATATCTTCTAAGGATATCTTCTCAGCCCATACTGTTCCACAAAGGAACAATGAAACCATGCATATGGTCAGAATGCTTGTAAGGTATTTGTTTTTCATGAGATCACCTGAAATGAAAGGTTACCAGATGAGATTGAAATACTCAACAATATCATCGGTATCAATCCGGTTGTTATGATTATAGTCAAATGGCGGAATCGGCATACCGACAAATCCTCCTGAAACCCAGGTGTTAAAGAACACGGTAACATCTGCGGTGTTTACAACCCCGTTGCCATCAAAGTCATCGATAAGTCCGTCATGTACACCAGGAGGCCATATATCCGCAGGCTTATTCGTGTACCCGGGGAGGGGACTGACTGCATATACGTGAATATCAGCAGGAACTCCTGTCAAAGACATGAAAGAGGAGCCATACTGAGCTATTGATGTACCATTTAACCTCAGATCTGCATCTCCTGCAGAAATTCCAGTCAGACTGATATTTCCTAATGATATATTTCTGGAACCGGCTGGAAGCATTCCACTATCCTTATACCCTGACAAGGTAATCGAATCAAACGCCGGACTAACTGAATACGTGAAATGATCTACCCATGATGGAGATGTTGCCCAGTTCCGGATATGTGCCCGTGCTGAATTATTCAGATCAATCTTTACCGTATACGAAGAAAGCCCATAGTCTGCTTTACTTAAAACAACATTCAGAACCCGGTAATTGAGATCCTCAGTAATAAGAGTTATATTCTGAGGAACGAAGTAAACCTGTCCCGATGTATCAGCACTGGTAATATTTACATTCCGATACCCGATTCCGGTTGCTCCATACTTATTCCAGACCTCCAATGTTACATTCCACACTGCAGTTGTATTGAATGCATGGCTCACAGACGATAATCCTGACACATTCTGACTGCCATCAGTAAAATGCCAGTTCCAATTGATCGGAGAACCTGAAGACTGATCAGTAAAGAGGATACTCTGTCCGACAATCCCTGAGGGCGGGGTTGCACTAAAGTTCACAATGATCGGGGGGTATACACCTATCCAGTCGGTGTACAAACCACCAGTTGTCCCGGAACCATACGTGGTATTGGTAATCTGCAGCACTGGCGTGTAATCCCTGACGGTGTAGTATTTGTGTGATATATTAAACCAGGTATTATCGGAAGGCCACCCGGCTGCTCTGGTCTGAGTTGTTGTATTTAAATCGCCAAAGTTCCATACGGCTGTATCTATCAACGTACCATCAGTAGTATTCCCAATGAACGTGACATTGAGAACCGGAGTACCATTAACCGGATTTTCTGAAGTTGGAGGGAACGTGCTATTCCCAAATAATATTTTAGGTGTCATGTTTCCATTGACGGTTATCCAATCGGTATAATTTGCACTCGCTACATGACCACAATCATTTGTCACGGTAAGGTTCACCGTGTATGTCCCTGCGGTGTTGTAAACATGATAGGGATTTTGAGTGGTATTCGAACCACCATCACCAAATCTCCAATCCCAGGATGTTGGAACTCCCGTAGATGTATCAGTAAATTGAACACCTAATGGAGCGGTGCCAGCTCTGGGAGATGCCGTAAATCCGGCAGTAACATTCCCACTAACCAGAACGTAGTTAGATTGTGTATAAGTATTTGAACCTGCTGCATTCGATGCTGTCAGACTGACGGTGTACGTTCCCGCATGCAGATAGGTATGGGTCGCATTCTGGGTCGTATTATTCGCAGAGTTATCGCCAAAATTCCACTGCCATGCGGTTGGAGCTCCATAATCCACCGTCCCCACAGGAGATGTATCGTTAAAAATCACCGTAAGCGGAAGACACCCTATTCGTGGAGTGGTTGAACTATTCACAAACCTGGCCAACGGTGGTGCCAGAACTCTGATCCGTTTTGAACCTACGATATTCGTATTATTATCACAACAGGTCCCCGAAGGAGCGGTCATATTTACCGTGTATGTCCCCTGCTGAGAGAACAGGTGATGAGTAGTCTGACCGGTCTGATTCAGAGAGCCATCAGCGAAATACCACTCGTAGGATGCAGGAGTGTAATTCACTGCGTATCCGTTGAATGTAATGTCAGTGTTTATTGGAACATCAATCGGATCTGCGGTGTTATTGTACCCTGCAACGGTAAAGTTTGCACTTGTATATGGATTACAATAGGTAATATCAACCGGATCACTCACGAGAATACTGGTGTAGGTGTATAGGGTGAGGGTTGCCGGGTAGGTTCCCGGTGCTGTATAATTATGAGTTACGGGAATCGAAGCTGATCCAGTATCATTTACCGGTGAACCATCACCAAAATTCCAGATCCTGTTCAGAATATTTCCTGAACCGGTTGTCGTTTCAGTGAAAGTAACAGTCATATTAGGATCACCTGTCCCACAAACCCGACTTGCTGTGAAGGAAGGATTGAGTGATGGCTGGCCGAATTTCATGACAAAGGCATCAAAACTACCCTGGAAGTCACCACTAAAGTTCCCACCAATATAGAGCCTGTTTCCGTAAACCGTCTGGTTGATCCATTTGTACACCGGGAATGCTTCCCGTTCACAGTCACTACCACAGACCAGATTGAGCATAGTCGGAGAACTGGTATATCCGGTAACAAAACTGGTATTTCCATCAGGTGATATCGCAACACCCCTGCTCACATCATCGCGGTACCCTCCGAACAGGGTCGATGACTCAGCCGAGCGGCCGTCACTCTTAATCACCGTCAGGAATCCATCCTGGCCACCAGATGCCTGTTTAATGGTATTAATAAGACCACTCCGGGGGATCTGGGAGGAACGACTATAACCGGTGACAAACGCACGGAATGAGGAGTCTACTTTGATATCATACCCCCAGTCATCCATGCTTCCTCCGAGATAGGTCGAATAGATAAGACCTGTTCCATCAGAACTAAATTTTGTAACATATGCATCTTTCTCAAATGCATCATATGGCCACCCCTTCACCGTCTGTAACGCCATATTCGTGACGGGGAAATCGGTAGAGGCGGTTGCTCCGGTGATATATGCACTTCCTGCAGAGTCAACAGCAACCGCTTCACCATAGTCATACCCGGTTGAGCCACCCAGATAGGTCGCGTAGATTGGCGGAATGCCTGCCTGGAAGTTCATTTTAAAGAGGAATGCATCCTGCCCTCCCTTGATGGATTTCTGATACCTGGGGACTCCGGCAGGGAGCAGATTTGTTGAACTCGTTGTTCCGGTGATATATGCCATACCCTGACCATCAACCGCTATTCCATTTCCATAGTCCTGCCCGGAGCCGGATATATATGTAGAATATTCCAGAACCTGACCGGTCGGGCTGATTTTCACTGCAAATGCATCACCCATCACTGCATCCGGATTTGGTGCAGTCTGATACGCATTCGGGGTTGTTGGAAAGATCTGTTCCAGTTTCTTGTAAGGGCTGTTCCCAACCGTCTGTCCGGTAAGATAAACGGCATTCTGACTGTCAAGGGCGATATCATTCGCCTGGTCGGCAAAATTCCCTCCAAGATAATCAGACCACCTGATAATTGCACCGCTTGGATCCAGTTTTATCACAAATGCATCATTTGACCCATGAAGCCTATCACCATAGGCAAAGGGAAGCATTATTGGAAAATCTTCAGAGAATGTGTCTCCAGTCACGTATATATTTTTCAGGGAGTCAACAGCAATTCCCCTGCCAAAGTCTGCCTTATCTCCACCCAGATACGTTGAAAATATGATAGATGCATTGCCTGTCGTCTGGTTGATCCCAATTTTCGTTATGAATGCATCCCGACTGTTATGACAGTATGAACCATTAAATTTCAGGTATGCAGTATTGATGACCGTTGGATCTCGTAAGGGAAAATTACACGACGACGTATATCCGGTCACATACACATCCCCGGATGAATCCCTTGCAATATCCATACCATAATCTTCAAGAGTTCCCCCAAGAAGAGTGGAATATTCAAGGTACGGGTCAATAATCAAGGGGTATGCAGGATCATATTCTCCAATGGTATATCCTACCTCGCCATTCTCGAAGACCGTATAGGATGACTCGACTTCAATGGTATTTCCATCAATTATCTGGTAGGTATAAGGAGCCCGTTCGGTCAGATTACCAAACGACGTAATTACCTGCAGGGAACCGTCTTCAGTGAGCGATAACCCCTCGTTTCCTCCATAAATGAGTCGGATTGCACTGGGATCGGCACCTTCCCGGACGGTGAACTCCCGTTTGAGAACACCCTGCTTTCCGGAATAGGAGAGATCAATTCCAGGAAGAATTTCAAGATACCGGATGCCCCCATACCAGGGAACATACTGCTGCCAGTCAGACTCATTCTTCCCAATGAGGAAGTTGGCATATCCATCAAGTTTGTCAAATGCCTCAACGGTGACGTTCTCTGCAGCACCTGAAACTGTCACAATCACCGGAGTTGTAACATTATCTCCACACTCTTCACAGTCACCGGACGGCCCACTTACTAACAGAGCATCTCTGGTAAAATCAAATGAAAATTGAGAACTTTTCACCTGATACAGAATATCTTCATGTGCCTGTCCGGCATTTTCGATAAACTGCACCGGATGTGCAGAAATATCAGTATAATTTACTTCCTGATTATCTGCCATCACAATGCAGCATAAGAGAATACATAAGAGCGCAGCAAGCACTCCTTTTGATATGTTCCGGTTCATCGCATCCTAACCCCCAAGTCCATAATTGACCCCATGGTAAAACTCCTGCATATTCTTTTAATTCAGCATTTATCCGAGAATCCCGTCTCTGATAAAATCACCGGATTATGCAGGGTCAGTTCTCCCGTAAGACACCTGTTTTATGCCATGTACAATATGACAAGGATATTTTTTATTGACGTATAATATTTTCTAAAAAATATTAGTGCAACGGTGCGTTTATGCAGAAATAAAGAGCATGCAAAACAGGGGGTGAGAACAAAAAGATTTGCAGATTTGAAATATTTTGTGAAATAAAAGATAAGGGATAAAATTTTTCCTTTTCCTTCATCTTAAACAGACGATGGTTCCTCTTCGTCAGCCGGAGTGGTAACTTCCCGCTTCATGGATGGGAAGAGGATCACCTCCTTGATTGAGGTATTTCCTGTTATCAGCATAACAAGCCGATCAATTCCTATTCCGACACCTCCTGTCGGTGGCATGCCATACCCAAGAGCATTGACAAAATCATAATCATGCATCTGGGCCTCTTCATCACCAAGCCGCCGCTTCTCTTCCTGAGCCTCAAACCGCTCCATCTGATCCAGGGGATCATTCAGCTCGGAGAACCCGTTGGCAAGCTCCATCCCGGCAATGAACAGTTCAAACCGTTCGACAAATCCCTCTTTCTCGCGGTGGGACTTTGCAAGTGGTGAGTTTTCAACAGGGAAGTCGGTGATGAAGGTTGGTTGTATCAGTTTATCCTCGACAAGGGCTTCGAAAAAGAGGACCAGCATCTCGCGCTGTGTGTGGACATCATCAACCCCATCAACTCCCTTCTCTTTCCCGATCTTTTTCAGACTCTCCGGATCATGAGCGAAGATATCAACCCCTCCAATGGTCCTGACAGCCTCTTCCATGCTCATGACCGTCCAGGGTGCTTTGTATGAAATGGCATTTTCTTCAAATGCCACCTCATATGAACCGGTCACTTCGTGAACAATGCTGCTGATGATACCTTCGGTCAGTTTCATCATATCAGTGTAATCAGCATATGCCTGGTATATCTCAACCATAGAGAATTCCGGGTTGTGACTGGTATCAATATCCTCATTTCTGAAGTTTTTTGCAACCTCGAACACTTTCTCAAAGCCACCTACAACCAGTCTTTTCAGGTATAATTCAGGAGCGATCCGGAGATAGAGTTTCTGCCCGAGGAAATTATGGAAGGTTGTGAAGGGCCGTGCATTTGCTCCTCCATAGAGTGGCTGGAGAGTCGGGGTCTCAAACTCAAGAAATCCCTGCCCGGTGAGGTAATTTCTCAGGAGCGATATGATCCTGCTCCGTGTCCTGAATGTCTCCCGGCTCTCTTCATTGACGATGAGGTCCAGATACCGCTGCCTGTACCGTTTCTCTAGATTGGTCAGACCATGAAACTTCTCCGGAAGAGAGCAGAGTGTCTTGGTAAGAAGGATCAAATCATCAACAAAAATGGATATCTCCCCGACCTTGGTCTTGAAAATTCTCCCGGTTACCCCGATGATGTCACCTCTCTCAATTGAGGATTTAAACATCTGGAATTTCCCTTCAGGAAGAGCGTCCTTGCGGATATACAGCTGAATTCTTCCGGTCTCATCACGGAGGTCTGCA
>NZ_JAIWNS010000172.1 GCF_020216685.1 Methanospirillum hungatei
AGACCAGAAGATCGCCAAATTTCTCCGGGGCCAGGGCCCACTCATTCGGACTCTCACTTCGAAGCGAGGGAAGTGCCGGGTGCAGTTTCATGGTAAAGCCCTGATCGATGAAGAACTCAACGATAGACTCCCTCTGTTTTTCAGAATATCCGGTAAACGTGCAGATAAACCTGACAATGAGCCCATGCTCCCGTGCGATCCGGTATCCCTCCATCGTCTTTTGAAAATACCCCTCTCCCCGCTGGTAATCGGTGATATCCTCTGGTCCGTCTATACTGGACCCGATGGGAATATGGTATTCTGCAAAGATGTCCGCAAGTTCGGGAGTCATCCGCCAGAGGTTTGTCTGAATAGCGAATGAGGGCTTATTTTTGGCAAGGCCCTGTGCAAGGAGGGGGAGAGCCTCACGGTAAAAGGCAGGTCCGGCAAGGAGGGGCTCACCGCCATGAAAGGTTATTGTGACCGGATCATCCCGAAATTCTGAAAGCCAGGATACCACGTCCTTTACAACCTGAATATTCATCACCGGAGAACCTTCTTCAGAGCTCCAGCAGTATTTACAATTGGACGGGCAGCCAAGGGTCGGGATTAACATAATATGGAAAGGGGTTTTCATCGATCCTCCAGTATTCTCCTGAATAGGTACGAACCTCACGACCAAAAAATTAGATAAGTCCCATTCGGTCGGCTTCCATCATAAGGGAGTCACGGAACTGTGGATGGGCAAGATCAATGATCGCAAGCGCACGCTGCCTGGTATCCTTTCCTTTCAGGTTGGCCATCCCATATTCGGTTGCAAGATAATGAACATCGGCACGTGGGGTGGTTATTGCTGCACCAGCTTCAAGCCGTGGCACAATTTTTGATATCTTCCCGCCCTTTGCCGTTGAATAAAACGCAAGGATAGACTTTCCACCCCTTGAGTCAAACGCTCCCCTGACAAAATCAAGCTGACCGCCGGTACCACTAAAGAGAGAACCAGACAGGTACTCAGCATTCACCTGACCGAGAAGATCAACCTCAAGTATCGAATTTATCGATATCATAGTATCATTTTGTGCAATGATTCGTGGATCACAGACATGCGATGCCGGATAGCTCTCTATGGAGGGGTTATCATCCATAAATTCATACATCCGTCTGGTTCCTGCGGCTGTGGTAAATACGTGCTTCTCTTTATGTATTGTCTTTTTCTTCCCGGTGGCAACACCCATATCAATAAGATCCACCATTCCTTCGGTGAAGAGTTCGGTATGGATACCAAGGTCTTTATGATCCTGAAGGAAACCTGCAACCGCGTTTGGAAGTCCGCCGATACCAAGCTGAATGGTCGCTCCGTTTGGAATCTGTTCTGAAATCATTCGTCCGATAATCTCATCTTCCGGCTTTTTTTCAGGGATCTGCAGCTCAAGAAGAGGAGTGTCATATTCCACAATCCCATCAATATCAGAGAGATGAATCTGTGAGTCACCAAAGACACGGGGCATATATCTGTTTACCTCTACGATAATCCGTTTCCCGCATCGGGCAGCTGTTGAGATATAATCATTTCCGGTCCCAAAACTAAAAAACCCGGCTTTGTCCATCGGTGAAACCGTCGTGATCACGGTGTCGATATCCATGAAATCCTGGCAAAGGCGGGGTATCTGGTGAAGATAAGAAGGGACAAAATAGCTCAGACCATATCTGGTCATGGCACGGTCAGCAACTCCGCTAAACCATGAGTGATGGGTGATCTGATCACAGAGTTCAGGAGAGAGTACGGTTGACTGGGTGTGTTCACGAGGAAGAAATGTGTAGATGTTAATATCCTGAAGGTTTTCAGAGAGAATTCTGTCAGCAAGGGCTTTGAGAAGTGCCGGCGGCTGACATATGGACATACCATATACGATAGTCTCGCCGCTCTGAATTGGGAGAACTGCCTGATCCGGGGTTTTCAGCAGATCAAGATACCGGGAGTCTGATCGAGTAAATGCCATGAGTGCATCATATCCAATATACCGGGAGGACTAATGAAGATGTATGTATGGAAGGAGAATAGGTATACCTGGTAGCGGGCACGGGTTTCCTGAAGCGATTGCATCAGACAAACCAGATGTCATTGATTGGTATATCAGCCCGGTGGAAAAACCGCATCCATTCATGTGCACTGGGAGCCCATGATTATGCTGTACGGACGTTGCATGAAAATCGGTGAATAGTTATTTTTTTTTGATTTTCGCAAGAGATGTACTAGCTCGTAACCGATACAACTGATTCTTTTTTCAGAATTCATTTATGAGGGACCAGCATATGTTTGTACATGGATCCGATAATCAGCACAATACGGGAAGAACTCAAGGGGGTGATTGACGAAAAGACACTGAGTAGTTATCAGCGGTTTTTCAAGGAGAAGGTGAATGCATACGGATGTAAGACCGCTGAGGTATCAAAGATAGCAAAAAAACACTGGAAAAAAGTCAGTACAAGAAGTAAGCCAGAGATATTCTCTCTCTGCGAAGAACTCTATCAGTCAGGATATATAGAAGAAGCCTTTATTGTATCCTCCTGGGTCCCACACCTCAGGGACCAGTTCGAGCCGGAAGATATTCACACCTTCAGATACTGGGTAGAGCATTACATCACCAACTGGGCCACCTGTGATAGTTTTTGTAACCATTCGATGGGTGACTTTATTGAGAAATATCCTGAATTCATACATGAACTAAAAAACTGGACGAAGTCAGATAACCGGTGGATGAGGCGGGCAGCTGCAGTATCTCTTATCATACCGGCAAAGCGTGGGAGATACCTAAATGATGTCCTCGAGATTGCCGATGCACTCCTGACCGATGAGGATGATATGGTACGGAAAGGATATGGCTGGCTCTTAAAAGAAGCAAGCAGAGAGCACGAGGATGCCATATTTGAGTATGTTCAGGCCCACAAACGGGAGATGCCACGAACATCACTCCGTTATGCCATTGAACGTATGCCAAAAGAGAGACGGGCACAAGCAATGAAAAAAGACTGGAAATAGACAGGACAAAAACCCGGTACATCATATAGATTACAGAAGAAATTAATAAGAATGAATGAGGCGGGCATGGTGAAAAGGGGTGAGTATGGGTGATATATTCACTCCCTATCATCTCCTTATTATGCCTCATATCGGCGGCTATCACCTTTAGTCTTGGTATTTTTGTTTTTGCACGTAATCCAAAGAGCCATGTTCACCAGCTATTCCTTTTCCTCTGCTGCTCCGGTGCATTCTGGGCATTTTTTGAATTTATGCTCAGGCAGGCAACCGATCCTTCGTTTGCATATTACTGGAACATGATCGGGTCAGAGTGGATCCTCACCGTCCCGGTAGCAATCCATTTCATCCTTTTGTTTACCAGCCATCCATTAAGCAGGAAATCCCGTCTTCCGATTATTCTTTTATTATTTTATGCCCCTGCCTTTGTGTTCCTCATCTATGATGCAGCCCATGCCTGGACATATCACTTTACCTTCATTGAAGGATATGGATATGATTCAGCCCCGGGTCCGGAACACCTTCTCTATATTCCGGAGATTATTTTCGCATTTACGGTAGCCTTTATCGCAATCATCACCTGCATCTGGTCATATCATAAAACACCCGGAAAGGACAGAAAATTAAGAAGACAGATCCTTCTGGTTCTGATGGGTATCAGTTTCCCATCCGGTGCAGGACTTATCGGGATTATCTTCTTCTCAAATATCTCCAACGGACTCTCCGTTGCAGTCGCAATAAGTTATCTTGGATTTGTAATATGTATCAGCCTCGCAATATTACGATACGGGCTCTTTATTGTCTCTCCAACAACAGCAGCGGAGACGATCATAGCAACAATTCCCGATGCTCTTATCCTGACCACTCATGATGGAAAGATCATCACCATAAACCCAGCCGGCCTGCATCTTATGGGCATTGAAAAGGGCATCAATAATTCAAGGCAAATACGAAATTTTATTGAAGAAACCGATTTTATTCGTTTGAAACAAAAGATAGAGCAGAAGGGATCCATTTCAGACGAGGAGATATTGTTTAGAGGAGGGTTTGGTCCGGTGCCGGTCAGTATAGCTGCATCAGAGGTAAAGGACCCTGACGGAAAACCTGCAGGACTTGTATATATTATCAGGGATATAACTGACCGGAAAGCATCAGAGAGGGCACTCATTCAGGCACGGGAGAAACTGGCCCTGATGTACCGGATTACCAGGCATGACATCTTAAATCTCCTGACTGCGATGACCGGGTATTTATGTATAGCCGAAGAAAAGGCTGAACCCCTGGACGAATCGCTTACCACGGATATCCGGGCCTGCCAGAGCCTTGCCGACAGGATTGCAGATCATATCCGGATAACCGGAACATATCCTGAACAGTATTCAGGAGAAATGATATGGCAATCGCTGGATTCCCTCATCAGACGCCTGATCCAGGAGATGAGTAGTACCATCCATATAACTGCCGATATCAGAGAGGTAGAGATCCTGGCCGACCCTCTCATTTATAAAGTATTCTATAATATTGCTGAAAACAGCGTCCGGCATGGAGAGAATGCAACACTGATAACATGTGAATCTGCAATCATACATGATTCATTCATCCTGATCATGGAAGATAATGGCAAGGGTGTACTGCAAGAAGAAAAATTAAAGATTTTTGAACCAGGTTTTGGGAAAAATACCGGGCTTGGCCTTTCTTTCTGTCGGGACATCCTGAGTTACTCAGGCATATCTATCAGGGAAACCGGACAGGCAGGGATTGGAGCACGGTTTGAGATCCTGTTTCCTTTAGGAACCTGGAGAGAGAATAATTCAGGGCCTGATTAAAATATCGTATTATCCTCAATAAACCGCTCAATCACCTCAATCTCCCGTTCAAGACTGTCACGTAATTCCAGTGTTTTTGCCCGGCTGAGATACTTTCTGGCTTCAAAGAAATCTCCATCCTGTTTGCATTCCTCTGCGTACGAGACCATCAGATCGATGATCTTCGGATTCGGACCAAACGGAATATTCCGTTCATCCAGGATCTTTCGGCCATGAGAGAGGATATATGACACATCCGGCTCGTTTCCACTCTTTTCTTTGATGTATGCCAGTTCCCGGGCAGTCTCTGGTGTGTCCTCCCATGTGGTGCTCATCAGGTAGCAGGTGACTGCACCCACATAATCACCGGCTTCTGTCAGGTAATATCCCATGTTCCGGTAGGCACGGGCCAGGTCATCAGGTTTCCAGGCATACTCTAAACATCGGAGTGTGATATTGCGAAATTCATCCAGATTTCTCTCTTCACGACAGAGATCAGCACAGGAAAACAATATTGAATCATTGACCGGACTCATCTCCAAAAGAGATCTGAAGATAATCCTGGCTTTTTCCTTCTCTCCTTTTAATACCGCAAGTCGTCCGGACTGAAACAGGATGTCGCAGTTCAGGTAGGGATGGACCCTGAAATCCGGTTCAGGAGTAAGCCAGGTGACATAATATGCATATTCAATAAAATCACGAAATGAAAGGTATTTCTCGCCATCACTATCCGGATGTTCAGCATAGGGGAGAATATATGACAAAGCTGAGTCTGCAGCCGCCCCGTTCCGGTCATCAAGAAATGAACGAACGGATGCAAGGACTGCTTCTACAATCAGGTCCGGATTTCGGACACGTGATACGAAGGTATGAAATTCAGAGGAAGAGAATGACCCGATAGCCAGGGATGCAATAACGTCAGATACCTCCTTCTGACATGGATGGCTTGCATAATGCTGCTCCATATCGGTGAGGTATTCCATAACCTCATTTTTTTCAGCAGGAACATGCTCCCGTATGTATGTAATTATCCCGGTACAGCTCTGTGGTGATGTCATTCTCTGCTCACTTACAATCCGGTATCATAGGATTGAACTTCATCCATGATGATAAATACCCTCTGTTCACAAGAATTCTAGTATCTGAACAGATGATCTATTGGTATGCAACTCCAAAAGCGGGGCATCAGGGTGCTTGGGATATCTGAGTCCTTTGCTGACCGGGACTGGTCAGTCCTCTGCGGCGTTGTTATGCGTCGGGACCTGCATATTGACGGGTTCTGCTTTGGAAAGGTTCGGGTAGGTGGGATGGATGCGACGGCAGAGATAATCCGGATGGCAGCCGCTCTTGACCGGCAGGACGTAAACGCCATCATGCTGAACGGATGTGTCATCGCCTGGTATAATGTGATTCATCCGGTGGAGATTATGGAAAAAACCGGAGTGCCGGTCATTTGTGTCTCATATAAGGATTCCGAGGGCCTGACAGGCCATATCAGGCATCATTTCCCCGGAGATGAAGAGCGGGTCAGAGGTTACGAAAACCTTGGAGAACGGATATCCATACCGGTAAAGACCGGTTTATCTCTGTTCGCCCGGGGATATGGATGCACCGAGCAGGAGGTACGGCACCTTTGCAGGATCTTCACCCTGCATGGGAAGATACCAGAACCCCTCAGAGTTGCACGCCTCTGTGCCCGGACTGTCATGCAGCAGACCAGAACTGATACTTCTCCCTCATTTTCCTGACAATGCAACACGGTTTTTCGATATATTCTGCCTGATGGATACCAAAGGACGTAACCATGCGCAATTATCAGATTGACAGGAGATGAGAAGGGCAAAATTTTGAATCTAGTGAGCATGGGTACAAACAAAAGAGAGATACTTAAAGTTATACCGGTAATTAATCAGCTGGAATACAGATCTCTGATTACACGGTACCAATCTTGTAAAATACACGCAGAACAGAGACTGGCGGTAAGAATATGAATCCAAGACGATTGTTTGTTGGAAACCTGACATATTCCGTTGATGAGAAGCAACTGTGGGGACTCTTCTCACGGTATGGTGAGGTTGTCGGTGTCCGTGTCATTGAAGGAAAAGGATACGGATTTGTAGAGATGGAAAACTATGAGGATGCACGGGCTGCACGAAATGCCCTGAATGAGACCGAATTTCAGGGGAGAAATCTGCTTATTGATGATGTAAGGCCGCCAAAACCAAAACCAGGTTTTCAGCAGAGACCGGGGGGAAAATTTCAGGGGAGAAGAACCCCATCCACCGGCCCGGCCGGAAGACAGGGGAAGAAAGGGCCCGGACAGCAGAGAGGAGGAGCACCACCAGGCAGGGGGGGAGCAGGGACCGGACGACCACGACAGAGAGAGACTGAGTATACAGAACGGGTATTAAAGAGTGTTACCCGGCCACCCCGTGATGAGAAGAAGACTGCCATCAGGAAAAAGCCAAAGACACCAGCAGCAGATGAAAAATCATCGCCGAAGAAAAAGACCAGGTTCTGGCCAGGTGGCAGAAGGTAATCACCTTTTTTCCTACGAACATCCCATTCCGAAATTTTAAGGGCCGACCGTCTGATTACCGGTGATCAGGAAACATTTCTGAGGAGGGGGCTATCGGGTTGGTAATATACCGGATAATAAGCCTGATAACTTCGGGATTCTTTGGCAGGAAAATATGACAGTACTGATAGGGCTCAGCCTGCAGACTGCCCGGGTCAGTCGGGACGAGATCAAACTCCGTTCCAGGAAGGTATGAGTCATAATGAGGAATCACCCCATCTCCAAGCCAGGTGGTTCGCCAGGTTTCATCATGCCCGAGCACCCAGGTACGTCCGTTAAAACTTGGGAAGAATGCCGGATCTCCGGTCCGGTTAGCGGCAAGAATGTTCCTGTACCTGATATCTGGCCTGATTCCTGCATTGCATAATTCTCTGGTCTCCCGACTTCTGATCCGAAGGCCCTGGACATTGACATCCCTCTCCGGTTCATACTTCTGCGGGACAAATTCACCAGAGAGGACATCTATGACCTCTGGTCCGTGAACCGGATCATTAAAAATCTCAGCCATAGATGAGCCCTGGTTTGGCACTCCTATCTCGATCAACTGGCGAACCTTCTCCTCCCGTTTCTTCCCGTCAAGCACTTCGACATAATACCGGGTGACATAGCCACCCATAGAGTGACAGACAATGTCAACCGGTCCATGATATCCGGCAACCCTTCGTTTCTCATGAAGGAAGGACTTGAGCTGGTGAGCGATCTGTGATATCGTCGATTCATAGAGGCCGGAGTAATCAAAAAGCCAGATCTGTTCAGGAGGGATTTGGACCTGCTCTATGAGTCTTCTCCAGATACCAGGATGACTCTTCCACCCATGCACCAGCACCAAGGGAATGGATTCCATGTTTAATCAGTCTGCCTGGCAGGACAGAAGTTACAGATGGAGAAGAATACATCCTTTTCCTTGTCACGAATGGGACAATAGTACTCATCAACCCGTTTTTCAACAACCTGACCGCCAGGAAACGGCATCCCGACCGGGTGACCGGGGAGGTCTTCAACGAACATTGTATATGCTGCAATCAGATAGTAAAAAAGCCGGTGCCTTGCACTCCAGATCTCAGGGTTCTTCCACATACTCTCATCCCAGGCCATGCACCCGTCAGGTATCATCCGGCAGTACGAGAGAAAGAGTTCAGGATCACGGATCGGATCAGTACATTTCCGAAAAGCACCACTTCTATACCTGGACAGGAGCATGTGGTGAGCACCAAATATCTGGTCCCTGAAATAGGATCTGATTTTATGCCGGTAATGTGCAGGGAGCCGTTCAATCTCAAGATGTAATCTCCCGCCGATCACCTGTAACTCAAATACCGAGTACTTCTGGATCTCTTCTGCAACGATAGTGCCAAGTTCACCTTTGTGAGCCGCCCCAGCCAGCCGTGCGACGATTGATTCAATCTTTGATCGCTCTGGATCTGTCATCCCATAGCAGACCCGTTCTGTAATCACTGATTATACATGAAACCGGAGATACAATATAGTTTCATGCAACGGCCCGGTTGTGGAGAGACGGAAAGGTCCGATGTATTACTATTACCTTTCCAAGAAGACATATAGGAGATGGAACCTTCGAATATTCTTGCTCTCATCATACTCGTCAGTGGAATTATCGGTATCATCATAATAAAGGCTGTCGGAAATCTCCTGAAATCGCGGGCAAAAAGAACAGAAACTGTAATTGATGACATTATTTTATCCTCTATTGGAAAACCCCTTATCCTGTTTCTTATTATCATCACCATCTACTCTACTCTGGCAACAAGCACCCTCATACCTCCTGAATACACCTGGATTCTGGACAACAGATACCTTCTGGTCTGTATTACCCTCCTTGCAACCTGGATCTTCTGGTCATTTGTAAAGAATGTTGCAAACCAGTACGAAGAGTACATACTCGTGTCAGCAACAAATGAAGCAGGAATCAGGTTCTATCACTTCTTTCGATCGACATTCAGTTACATTGTCTGGATAATCGCCGGAATCATTATCCTTAAGATACTCAATGTTGATATCACCCCTCTTCTTGCTGCCGGAGGTATTGTGGGAATTGCTGCAGGTTTTGCAGGAAAGGATATCCTGGGTAACTTCTTTTCAGGGGCACTCCTTGCTGCGGATCAACCGTTTCGTATCGGAGACCGGATCCAGGTGCAGGACTATATCGGAGATGTTATCGCTATAGGGCCCAGGAGTACAAGAATTCAGACACTTGACAGTCAGCTGATAACCATACCAAACTCCATCCTTACAAATGATGTGGTGATCAATTATGCAGAACCGGATCTGAAGATCAAGGTGCGAATAAATATCGGAGTTGCATATGGCAGTGATATTGAAAAAGTGAAGACACTCCTTTTAAAGATAGCAGATGAGATCATTAAAACCGGTCTCTGCCTTGCTGATCCAAAACCCTCCGTCTTTTTCCTTGAATTTGCAGAGTCGAGCCTGAATCTGCAGATGATTGTCTGGACAGAAAAATATACGATGACGTATGAGATTCGGGATTTTATTAACTGCCGGATTCAGACCGAATTTGAGAGAGAGGGGATCGAGATTCCATTCCCCCAGATGGATGTACATATGAAAAATAAGAGGTAAATTCATATACCC
Source organism: Methanospirillum hungatei (assembly GCF_020216685.1). GTDB lineage: Archaea > Halobacteriota > Methanomicrobia > Methanomicrobiales > Methanospirillaceae > Methanospirillum > Methanospirillum hungatei_B. The sequence continues at coordinate 10,013 of NZ_JAIWNS010000172.1, forward strand.
TGTATCTTTCTTAAGCCCAGGAGATGAATACTGTTTATGGAACTCACCCCCATGGAACTTTTTCAGAAAGAGGCCCCCGAATGTGCAGCAGCATTCAATGGTCTGATTCAGGCACTTATTGCAAGAGAGGGATTAGACCAGAAGACAAAGCAGCTCATCTATATCGCCATGAAAACGGCTATGGGCGATGACCGGGCAGTCCGGGCTCACCTTCCGATGGCAAAAGCACTTGGAGTGACAAGAGAGGAGATGGTTGATGCAGTCCTTCTGACCCTTACCGTCAGCGGGATATCAGGTGTTTTAAAAGTCCTCCCTCATATCGTTAAGTTGTATGATACAAAATGAGCATCGGAAAGGCTGAATATCTCCGAACTCTTACGGTCTCAACGCTTCAGAACAGATCGGTACCAGTCGGAACAGAACTTGATGGAAGTTCCCCTCCGTCCATCTTCATTGGAAGTGCCGGGTACCCGAAGGTCTATGCCGGCCCTCTTATCACCCCCGAACATGGAGATACGGGGATATATGACACACCAGAGTCATGGATACCGGCACAGAAGTCACAGGAGGAGATTATCGGATATCGGCTCAGTCTGGTGCGGGGAAAAAGACTGGTTGAGACCTACGATATCCATAGCAGATTTGTCAGCCAGCTGCAGGAGATCGTATTGTCAGACACTTCTGTTGAGAGTGAGGCTGCATTTCTCGAAGTCCCGACAGGGTTCTCATTGAGTGAGGAGCATGCACCTTTCGGACCAAGTGCATCGATAGATACACTCTCATGTGAACCGGTGAGATGGAACCATCACCTTGAACGGGTCTTTGATGACACCGACCTGCTGGCACGGGATGCTGTGATAAATCTCCATCAGGAGAAGGTCCCATTCTCTGCCATTCAAAAGGCATTCTCTGCTGGAACCATGGGAAACGGCAAGAAACGTCATCTTGTCCCGACCAGATGGTCTATTACGGCGGTGGACAGCACCCTTGCCGATTCTCTCTACAACCGGGTGAAACAATTCAGTCCCATTGATACCTGGCGGGTTCATGAATTTTCAAGTCTTCATAACCGGTATGCAGTCATCCTCACCCCGACCGGATGGCAGTATGAATGGACTGAGGCATTTATCAGGGTTCTTGGAGATGAGAAACTGGTATTTTCAGACTCTGAAATAAAGCGGCCAAAGACTGAATACTCATCTGTCGGCGGTTGTTATTACTCATGCAAAATGGCGGTGCTTGAAGCACTCGTAAGAGAACAAAAACAGGCCGGAGCAATCGTCCTCAGAGCAGCAACCGAAGGGTATGTGCCACTCGGAGTATTTAATGTCCGCGAAAATGTCAGAAATGCGATGCTTACCAGGGGGAAGGAGTTTGAAT
>NZ_JAIWNS010000173.1 GCF_020216685.1 Methanospirillum hungatei
TGAAATTTGGGAAACTACCGTCGAGGTATGTACTGAGTCAAGGATAATCTTCACTCTGAATGGCGGCATCATTGGTGATCTCTCGATAACCCCGCTTGACCTTGAAGCCTTTGCCATTGGGTATCTTATTTGTGAAGGTTATATCTGTTCCAGTGAAGAGATTCAGGAGATTACAATCAGTCTTCCGAATATCTCCGTGAGAACCGGGACTGGTTCTGTGCCATCCGGTAAATTTTCTAAAAACAGTTCTGGGGGATCTTGTCGTGATCTGCTCCCCGGAGGGATGCAAAACCCTCTTCCTGACGGTTTTACTATGAGTGCAAAGACCATCCTGGATTCCATGGATAAAGTCAATGAATACTCAGTTATCTGGAAACGGACCGGCGGTATGCATTGCAGCCTTATTATCGATGAGGAGGGAACCGTTGTCAGTGGAGTTGAAGATATGGGCAGGCACACAACGGTGGACAAAGCGGTCGGATTGGCTATTTTAAAAGGGGCGGATCTCTCCCGGTGTTACCTGGTCTGTTCAGGAAGACTCCCGGTTGATATGGTTGCAAAAGCATACCGTGCAGGAATTCCAGTGATGATATCGAATAATGCGGCATTCGCCGGAGGAATAGAGTTTGCAAAGATAGTAAACATGACTCTGGCCGGGTTTGTCAGGCCGCCCAATATGACGATATATACGGGATATCAGCGGATATTATTCTCGTAATTTCTGGAATGGAATAAGAAGAAAACACCTTAAGAATCTATTTCCAATTCGGTTTTTGTCAGAGTGTACCTATGTATGTTGAAATTATCTACTCATGTTTGAAATTGCCATTTTATGTATATTTATCCATTTAATTTAACAAATAATTAAAATAAAATAGTTTAATAAATATGAGATCGTACTTAGGTATTCGGAGTGTGATTCATGAAAACAACGCATTCATATGTATCACTAGGGCTGGCATTTCTGCTGGTCTTAGGTTTGATCTGTTCAGTTTCTGCTGCAGAAGCAGATGAAAAAGAAATAATAATCTTTGCCGCCGCATCTTTGACCGGTGCACTCGGTGACATGCAACCGATCTTTGAAACAGCACATCCGGGTGTAAAGGTTACCGCAAATTTCGACAGTTCGGCAACTCTTGAAACCCAGATCATGGAGGGTGCCTATGCAGATCTTTTCCTCCCGGCTAGTACCAAAAATATGGATAACCTGCAAAAGGAAGGGATGATTGAAAACGACAGTGTTACTGAATATGCAACCAATAAACTTGCAATTATCGTCCCTGTTGGCAATCCGGCCAGAATCAAGAACCTTGCAGATCTTGCAACCCCAGGTGTGAAGATTGTCAGTGAAACATCAGAAGTTCCAGTGCGAAAATACACCGAGCAGATGCTCAACAAGACTCTGAACAGCACTGATCTTGGAAAGACCTTTGTTGATGGATTCAGGGCAAATATCATTTCAGAAGAGACAAATGTTGCAGGTGCAACCGCAAAAGTTGCCCTTGGTGAAGCGGATGCAGGAATTACCTACTACTCTGATGTTACTAGGGATCTTGCAAGCAAGATAACAATCATTGAGATTCCTGAAGAATTCAACATCGTTGCAATTTATAAATGCGGTATTCTCTCTGAATCAAACGAAAAGGAACTATCACAAGAGTACATGAAACTCCTTACTTCAGATGAAGGAAAGAATGTGCTGAAAAACTACAACTTCCTTCCCGCATAATAGTAATGGAGTATGAAATCAGGCTCATCATCTTCTTTTCGGGGAAGTAAAGGATTAATAATTCTCATTTTTGGCCTAATAGTCTTCATTACCATTCTCTTCTATACATTACCGCTCCTCTCACTCTTTCTGCGAATAACTCCTGAAGAATTTATTAACACAATTTATGAGCCAAATGTCCAAAGTGCGATTTTATTGTCATTAGTAACAGCAACTACAGCCACGGCGATTATTGTAATACTTGGGACGCCTTTGGCATTTCTGAATGCGAGGGTTGATTATTCTGGTAGAAAATTTGTCGAGACCCTCATAGACATCCCCATTGTTCTTCCTCCCTCGGTGGCAGGGCTGTCCCTCCTGGTTTTGCTTGGTAGACGCGGTCTATTAGGAAGTACGCTCAGTGAAATGGGAATCACCATTATATTCACCACACTTGCGGTAATTATCGCCCAGGTTTTTGTAGCCGGTCCACTATACATCAGACAGGCGAAGAGTGCCTTTGCGATGGTGGATCCGGTATTCGAATCCGCTTCACGAACACTTGGCGCAGGTCCTATTATCACATTTATAAAAGTTACGGCTCCCCTTGCCCGTACCGGGTTGATTTCGGGCATTATTATCAGTTTTGCGCGTGCAATTGGAGAGTTCGGTGCAACTATCATGGTCGCAGGTAATTTACCTGGAAAAACACAGACAATGCCACTTGCCATTTATGGATTTATGCAAAGTAATCTGACTGCATCGATAGCGCTCTCAATCGTTCTTATTGCAATATCCTTTGTTATTCTGGTTCTCATTCGTATCCTGTCCGGGAAGTCTGCCTGATGCTTGAAGTACAATTAAAAAAGAGTCTTCGGGATTTTGACCTGGATGTATCACTGAGTGTTCGTTCAGGTGAAGTTCTTGTTCTCCTCGGGGAGAATGGATCAGGGAAATCTACAACATTAAACCTTCTTGCAGGACTTCTAAACCCTGATGAAGGAATAATATCCTTGAATGAGAGAATATTGTACTCCGGCTGTACGTCTGTAGAACTTCCTCCTGAAGACCGGAATATCGGATACGTATTCCAGAATTATGCTCTCTTTCCCCATATGTCTGCATTCGAGAATGTTGCATTTGGTCTTCGAAGACGCAGTATGGCATCCGTAGAGATCCACAAACGAGTTCAACACATATTAGACGACCTGGGTGTCGGACATCTTATGTATGAACGAGTCACCAACCTTTCGGGAGGACAGAGACAGCGAGTGGCATTGGCTCGTGCCCTCGTTATTCAACCGGATCTCCTTCTTCTTGATGAACCACTTACTGCTCTTGACCGGCAGGCTCGAGAAAAAATCCGGATAGAACTCAGGGAAGAATTGGTGAAAAGCTGCAAACCATCAATCATCGTGACCCATTCACTAAAAGATGCAGAGATAATGGGTGATCGGGTGATAATCCTTGCTGAAGGGAAAATAATCTGGACCGGACAACCGAATGAACTGGAGAAACATTCAGGATCTCCACAAGTCCGGTATATTTCTGATGAATATATCAGCTTTTCAAAGATTGCTATTGACTAGGTGGTCTAATTCCCACTCATCATTATTTCAAGACATATGGAGGAGGAATGAAATATCTATCCTTATAGTCAGATTCAAGAGAGTTGCTCTGATACACAGGAGTCTTGGTGCAAGGGAAGAAATGGGTCTGGTTACCCGATATCTGTCCGAATATTTTTCGATTATTGAACCATAAACGGTACATCTGATATTGCCTGAATCGCATCAGGTGTATACCTGTCAATCTCAACAAAAACAACAAATCATGGGTATTATCCATATGCGTTTGTACTCTCTCGTTATTCAACAGCAATCATTACTTCGGAAGACTTGATTAATGCCCATGCAATTTTTCCTTCTTTCAGTTCGAGATTCTCAACCGCATGGGTGGTAATAACTGAGGTAAGGAGAACCCCATTCCCAATATCGAGAATAACCTCGCTGTTAACCGTGCCTTTCGTTATGGACTTAATGGTCCCTTTGATAGAATTACGTGCACTGATTCTCATTTTCTCTCTTGATTTTTTGATGACGATGACACGTGGTGATTATTTCAATCCCCACACTGTAAATCTAGCATTCCATCGAAATGACTTATCCCTGAATCAGTTCCATTGCAAGATCATATGGATTTTTGGGGCGTTCGCTCCCGTTTTTATTAGTGAAAAACGTATGAGGATGAATTTCTTTCATCTGCTCAAGGGTAAGCTTCCCAACAATCCCCCTGGCAACATCCTCAGCATCCTTGGATTTTCCAGGGAATTTCAGGATATATCCCATCCTGATATGCATAATCATTGCATTACGAAGTTCTTCGTCGCTCAGTCGGTCAAATGGAGTGAATTTCTCAATTTTATGTCTGCTCATACCAGATATCTCCATATATTACTTTTTTTCTGCCATGTGAATTGTTGATTCCCCATACCGGGACCTTATGGCTCCAGCCTGAAGAATGGGAAGATTGTGTTTCAAACACAAAGATTCAAAAAGTTCCTTATCCGGCAGTTCATGGTAATGGTTGTGGATGGCAAGTTCCAGTTCATATAATCCCTGCATACCAGTACCAATAGGCGGCCGTGAGAACCAGTGATTAGAGATTAAAAGTCCATTCGGCGTCAGAATAGATGACACCTTTGAGAGAACATCATCAAGTCTGTCAATCATACTATAGAGAGCATGAGCGATGAGAATTATATCACATCCCTGATCGGTGTATACAGATAAATCGCCAGGTAGAACACGGATACGGTCCTCCATACCAAAACGAACAACATACTCTTTGGCAACCGAGGGGTCAGCAGATCCGGTCAGAACAGTTGCTGTCATCTGCGGATTATTCTGGCAGGCCGCAATGGCATACAGACCATGTCCTCCATTCATTTCCAGGAATTTTTTTGCATCCGAAAACCTATCCCATGTCTTCAGTACATTTGTCACACTCTGAATCGTTCCGCGGAGAGCATGATTTGCTTCTGATCGAACTGCCTGGAGAGAAGACGTATCAAATGTCGTTTTCTGTTCAGGCTTTGTCAGATACACAGCAAGATCCTTCCATGGTGAATCGTCTGCCGGGAGATTTATGATATAGTCCCCCTGGTAAAAAGGACTGTTTCTGACGAAATTCATCCGGGCAGCAGGAGATATCGAGAACTCAACCCCTGCTTTTCTGACCATATCAAGGTAATAGAGCATACCAAGAAGACTGGTTACATATTCCGCCCGGATTCCGGTTCCTGTAGCCAATTTTTCAGGAGTTGCCGGTCCGTTTTCTGCAAGCCATGAAAACAGGTCAAGTTTTAAAGCAGCATTCACGACCATAAATTCTTTGAACACCTGCACCAGGTCATCTACAATCTCAATAACCGGCAGGTCAGGAATTTTCAGGATCTCGTGTATCTCATCACTCATGGTGTATCACATTATTGAACTTTCAAGAAATAAAAAATATTTTATTTAACACTCTGATTCTGCAGAAATAAATAATTATAGGAATATATAAGGTAGATACATAAAAAAGTTTATTTTTTAAGGAAAATATTCCCGTAAATAATTTCACCTTTCTTCTTTTCCTTTCGCTCACCAAGGTCTCCGATGAATTGATCAAAGGTATAGGTTACGCCATCGACTTCTTTTTCAACGGTTGCAACTTTCTTAAAACCAGGAAGTGGGTAAAGCAGATTACCAAGGATGTATGCATCTCCCTTAACCATCTGGCCACCGACACGACCCTCGACATCACCCTTGATGATGACGGTGCCTCCTTCTGCATGGGTGAGGACATGGATGAATGCATCACCTTCGATGATGATGGTCCCGCCGGTCATGGCAGTGCCAATATCATTTCCAGCTTTTCCTTTTACCCTGATAAGCCCACCACTCATACCACGCCAGTCTCCACGATAAGCACTGCCAACATGGTTCTGTGCATCGCCTTCAATCAGGATCTCTCCACCTTCCATGGCGATACCAAGAAAACTGTCTGCATTACCTTTCACAGTGATCTTACCGCCTTTCATCCAGCCACCGATATACATATCAGCATCGCTGTTAATGATGATCTCACCTGCAGTCATCTGCTGTCCAAATCGCTTCATCCGGCGCACATTTCCGTTTACCACGATCTTCGTATCAGCAGCGGTTTCACCGGCCTTTCCTTCAAATTTAAAAAAATCTCCAAGTTTCCACTGAATCTTTCCTTCATGTGCCGGAAGATCTGCAATCTCTGCAAGGCTTTTTCCTGCAAATAAGTCCGGAGTGACACTATAGCATTCAAGGAATAATTCAGGCTCCTGTACAAGAGTCATTGTTATGGTTTCCATTCTTCATTCCTCCTTTATGCTACATCCAGTTCAATTGCCCGTGGATTGTGCACATGTTCATCAAATACTGCATAGTTTTCTAGATTCACAGTGTAGTTCTTGGTAAATTTCTCTTTGATGTCATGCATAACCTGTGCATTTTCAGGCATATTGACTTTCGTCCAGAGGGTGTATTTATGCGGCTCTGCAATTATTTCTCCATCTTTAACAACAACTACACCTTCCTTGATGGTATACGCAGTGTTCTGGAAGGCCGCTTCGATGAGTTCAGGATCTGACGGAAGATCATTCGCATCAAGGTTGTAGATTGCCACGTTTCCGTCTGCACCCTTTACAAGGCTACCATATATGGCTGCAAGTCCGAGGGCTTTTGCAGGGCCGGCACGGGTCATCATGGCAATTTCATAAAGGCCGAGTTCACGGTCCATTGAGGCAATGTTACTTGCAGCAATGACTTTGTCTTTCCACTTCATAGTGTCAAGGGTTTCTTTACGTGCTTTCTCGGACATCAGCCACTTGATGACACAGGGGTACCGAGTGAATGGTCCAGCATTCGGATGATCGGTAGTGATATGAACCCGCATCAGGTCCTTTGCATAGAGTGCAAGTTCAAGCCCGATTGCCCATTGAATACCACATACTTTGATATTTTTGTCATAGATATAGGGCACAACACCAGAGCCGGTCTCAAGTTCGACATCAACGTTTGCCCATTTGATGTGATTAAGTTGGTTGAGGTGATACTCGAATGGACCGTCAGCAGTCATTGTGGTCGTCTCATCTAGAGTGACCTGTCCGATATCACATGTGATGTTCTTGTTGGCATTCACATAATCCATGATTTCCTTTGCACCTGACTCAAAGTCAGCCCAGGAAGTTCCTTTATAACTGTGGAACTGGATATGAGTGTTATGAAGAACCTGTTCTCTGCCGAATTTATTCTTTGCTTTGTATGATTCGGCAAGACGAAGCGTGTCCAGGGTGTCCTTGTAGTTACCGGGATTTCCAAGGTTATTCCCATGGATGTGGACTGAGTGAGGAAGTCCAAGGTACTCGTTCGTCTCTATTAGCCCTTTCACTATCTCTGCAGGGGTGATGTCAAAGTACGGGACCGGATCATTGATGGTTGTACAGTTCTCTCCCCATGCCCAGGCTTCGGTTCCACCTGGATTGACGACCTTGATACCAATACCTTTGGTGGCATTGAGCAGCCATGCAACGTATGCTGCATTGTTCTCAAGTTCTTTGTTTTTGATATATTCAAAGCAGAACCAGTTGTTACCGAAAACCGGCATGGCAGCCTGGTCTAGGATGGGGGTGTCACGGAACTCTTCATGCACGTGTGGTGCCAGAAGTGGTGGCATTGCTGCTTCGTTTGTGAAGGTGTATCCCATTCGGGCATATGCGTAACCGGTCTTGTATGTGGACGGAATCGAAAAACCCATCTCCATACGCTTACCCTGTTTTATAATCCCGCCACGGTATGACCCACGGAAAAACTTGTCTTCCGGACGCATCATCCGGCCCGTGTTTACTTTTGGACCTGATACGTGTGTATGGATATCCACTCCACCAGACATGACGGTCTTTCCTGATGCATCGATGACCTGTGCCTTTGAGGATACCTTGTCAACGATCTTCCCGTCTTTGATGGCGATATCTGCTTTATCTCCTTTTATTCCTGAAATTGGGTCAAATATATACCCGTTCTTAATAAGAAGTTCTGACATCAGGCTTCACCCTTCGCTTTCAGTTCTTCCATACGGTCAGCGATCTTATTCAGGAGAGTCTCGTCATCCATGACACCTTCCGGTGGTTCGATGACTTTTCTGAACTGAATTGGCACATTATCCATTCGATAGACGATACCACCGACATCAACACCACAGATACAGACTGGGATGTGCAGATCAGATATCTCGGATGCCATATTGATGCTTGGGTCAATAGTAACCCAGGGGTGTTTTTTAAGCTGTTTTACTGCAGGAATGGGGAAGTGTGCAGCGGCGTCGGTTCCGATATTAATGAACATATCGACTTCATCACGCATGGCCATATCAACCGAACTGGTCTCACCAGGGTTCATGTGGGCATGGTTCTGTTTGGTAAGGTCAAGACAGTAAGGGAACCCGAATGTCCAGGACCAGACCACCCCAGGGCCTGCAATGTTATAATGACCTCTCATTGCCATGATGGTCCATTTTGAGATCTTGTTCAGGTCACGAGTCAGGGAGATAGCGATGTCGATATTATGGTTTCTTCCATCAGTATGAGTCAGACCCATCCCGAAGAATGTAGTTCCAAACCGGGCATTCTTCATGATCTCTGCAACTTCAAGGATCGTCTCTTTTTTAATTCCAGCGACTTCATCAGGAAGGTCTTTTCCATGGCCGTGAATGACCATTCGGAAGGCATTGAAAAGTTCATAATCATGACCCTGTTTAACCTGGAGATGATAATCTGCTACATTTGCTGTGTCAGTAAACCGGGGATCGATGACAATGACAGTCCTCTTTTTCTGGCCCTTTCCGGTGAAAAAACCACGCGGAAAGATAGAGTACCGGGACATATGACGTGGGTGCGCATGTGCTGGGTTAGACCCCCAGTAGACGATCACGTCTGCACGGTTCTTGACTTCTCCTAGTGTACAGCTGGGATATCCGTTGTCGAATATTGCAAGGAACGATGGTCCGTGACAGATAGTTGCACAGTTATCAAGCATACCCCCTGCAATTTCCATTACACGTGCTGCAGCTGCCTGACCTTCACAATTGGTAGACCCAAACCCGTACATGAGGGGTTTTTTGGCCTTAAGCAGATGTCGTGCAGTCCAGTCGATTGCTTCCTCGTAGGAAATATCTTTCATGGAGCCATCCGGTTGTCTCATACGGGGAAGTCGGATCCGATCCTTAGAACAACCGTGCTTGAAGATTTCCGTTCCGATTGCACAGACGTTTTCTACTTCCAGAATGTCCTTTCCATCGTCTGAAACAGTAATGCGGACATCATCACAGGAGCATCCGCAATAGGGACATCCGACATTTTCTATTACTTTTGGCATTATTGGTCACCCTTCCACATACCGACAGCACCCTGAACCAGTTCAAGGGCAGTTTTCAACCGTTCATTTGGAACAGGTTCGACCGTTACCGGAAATCCACTGTACTGGGGTGCACCGGTTGACTGGGTTCGTGGGGGAACAACCTGGTTCGCCCAGACTCCTTGTCTGATATGACAAAGGCCAGGATAACAGGTTTGGCGACCAACGACTGCTTTCACCACCACTTCACCGGATTCGCTTTTTACACGGACGTTGGTATTTTTCATAATACCAAGTTCTTTCATGTCCTGTTCGTTCATCTCGATGATGCTGCAGGCGTCAAAGTACTGCCGTGAAGTTTTCCCGATCTCCATGGCAATACCTTCTTCAACAGCCCGCTGGGTTATCATGTTTAACGTTTTTTTTGCTTTCATAGGATCTCCCGAAAATCCTATATTTTTCAAAACACCCGAACTGTTTTGAATTTTTGCAGATAAGATCAGGCAGATGTACCCTTTCCCCGATAGGCAGGGCATGAATCCTGATCGTATCATGTATTCTTTGGATATCTCTATAAGAACATATTCGTAATGTGAAGTTAGGCATCAATTCTTCGAGTGACATGAGGTGAATAAATCGACGAAAAACAAAATGTCCTTGAAAGGAAGGAAAGTGGATCTGGTTGTGTCATGAAACCCTGGCAATGTGAGCCTATTGATAAGATTAAATTGAAAAATAATTCAACAATTAAGCCCCAACCTAAATTTTGAATATGACAATTTACTTTAGAGGATAGTTAAAACCCCCCTTTTATGATCGCTAGTTTATAAAGTATTTATAAACCCCAATTTGTTGTAAGGGGGTTCTTAGCTATTCTCTTTATAAAAAATTAAGCATAACAAATCTACATGATGTAAAACATTATTAGTCGATACAAACCTAAGAATGAGTTAGGCACTACGCAATATCGATTCAGACATGAAACCATTTATCAGGAAAAAGAAGATCAAAGGTCATGAATATCTGTATGAAATTACCCCCTATTTTGACGAAATTTCAGGGAAATGGAAACAGAAAACAAAATATCTGGGACGAAATATTGATGGTGCACCAGTCAGAAAGACACGTATCCCGAAGACCGGGGGGGTGTATGATTTTGGACAATATATACCGGCTCATTGGGCAATCCGTGAGTATAAACTATTTGAAGCACTTTTAAGCTGTTTTTCTCCTGAGGAAGTTTCACTCCTCCTGGTTTTGGCAATAAACCGGCTTATTCTTCCCTGTTCTATAAGGCAGGTAAATTCATGGCTCTCTGGTACCTGGATTTCACATTTGATTCCAGGAGTGATTGCTGATCCTATTTCAATCTTCCAACTTCTCCATACTATCTCGAATCGGCCGGTAATTGGACTTTTTTCTCGCATGTTCTCGATGATTAACAATTTTTCTGACAAACGTATCATTATGTCCGGGAGAGTAACAGATTATTCCCTTTTTAAGGGGTCACGGGGAGAAGGGTATTCCTATAAAGATCTGCTTGAAGGGGACTTGGGAATTCGGATGATATATGATCCAGAACTCAGGGTCCTTACCGGATGTGAAATGACCGATATAAGAAGGAATTTTATTGAGGAATCATTAAGTATTATAAGTTCAGGCAGAATACCAGGAGGAAGTCTTTTACCAAACTGGGATTACTTTTCACCTGTCCTCATCCAAAATTTAGCCTCAATTGGGTACCCCTTTATTATTAGACCCGACATCTCCTATGATCCCGCACGGACCACGATAATGGATTGGGATGAACAAACTAGTCCGGGTATTGAGTGTTCATATATGGGCCAACCTTGTTTTTTAAAAGAGTGTACGGTTTTAGTTGGATATGTTCCGGTCCGTGGATATATTCTTCACAATTTAAAAAAAGAGCAAAAGATCCGCTATGTATTTGAAAAAAATCTGCAAAATATTCAGGATATGATTATTCAGGGTGAGAATGATCCAGCTTCACTGACAGAACTAATTTTTGAGGTCGCGGGAATGGAACATGAATTTTTCATCCCGGCATTCAATAATAAGGGTGTTAAAAGGAATCAAAAGATGATTACAAATGAGATTCGCAGATTGTCACGTTCTCTTGTCATGTTCCAGGGAGATTTTTCCTG
>NZ_JAIWNS010000174.1 GCF_020216685.1 Methanospirillum hungatei
TGTGTTAGAGCACCCGGTTGAGAGATGGGATGTTAATACCCGTATCTTATACGGAGCAAAGGATAATCTGGTCGAATTTGATACGATACAACAGTTTACCGGAAAATTTCCGTCTATAGTGGAAATTATGGATGACGGAGAGCATTATTTCCATACGGATGAGCAGTTAGAACGATATACTGGGTGGTTATCCTCACATATCACGTAAGTCCGATTGGTTCGTATTCGTGAGAATTTCCAACGAGGTGTAGGATAATGAACAATGCAAAAAAAATTATACCCAGAAACCTATTCTTTTATTGATTCGAATCAGGGGAATTACTCATTTTATTACTGGATGGAGCCAGGAAGTACTCACCTATCTGTACGAAGAGCAAAATATTACCGCATCCGGCCATGAAACAACCGATACCGATCCCGGCATTGGAGTAAGTGAGGATACATATCCGCTCGAGACCTACGTACCTCTCCCAGGATACATACCAGGTTGAACTTCTGACAAATCTGGATCAGGTTCCTGAAACCGGAGCTCTGATTATCGCGGCATTCCCAAAACCCCTGGACGGCTCAGGATTTCCTGCCAGAGTATTTGCAATATGCCCGTGAAAAGGGATAATGAGATGATCTCTCACTTTTTCGAAAAATCAGTCCCTCCTGTCCTAGATCACAATTTATGATGAAATACGTATACCCATACTCTTTTGAATATTTCCGAAAGATGTCCATCTCCATCTCCAGTCCCTGAATGATGAACTGTGCATCCTGATTCCCGGCAAATTTCTCCTTGAGCATCCCAAGCCGTGCGGCTAACGCATTATAATAATGAGTATACCAGCCGGTATCAGGAAGCCTAAATGACCCGACCAGTGAATACCCCTCTGCCCGTATCATCTCCTCTGTTTGTGCCACGGTTGGCATATCTGGAGAGATCTCATGCATGAACTGTGCACATTCTTCTGACGGAGAATCAGTAAACCAGGTGCAGTCAGAGATCATCATATATCCGCCCGGTTTTAAGAATTTCTTCCACGTCTGCAGAGCCGGGAGAATACCAATGATAAACGCTGAACCTTCTGCCCAGATGATATCAAATGACTTCTCATCAAATGGCAGATTATCCATCGATGCCTGGCGGGTCGTAATTCTCCTGTCAAGTCCGGCTTTCTGTGCCCGGCTGGTGAGATCATCCAGAAACGGCTGATGGAGATCTGTAGCAGTAATCTGACAATCCGGGCAGATCCGGGCAAGAGTCAGATCCTGCATACCGGATCCACATCCGATATCAAGGATCTTCCCCCGTTTGGCATCAGGAGGAAGAAAAGAGAAGGCAAATGCTGTTGCTTCGTCAAGACCCGGACCCTGCCTGGGCAATCCTTCAAACATTGAACAGATAAGCGTTACATCCATGGGGAAACACATTGGAATGAAGATGTGAAATGCTTTCTGATCTATTCCACTTTAAAGACCAATATGTCATTTTTGTGTATGAAAAAAGCGACCCAGAATATTGCAGAATTTCCAGATTAAATTGAAAAAGATAGAGAATTTCGAAAGAAATGGTGGTGATAAGGTCACACCTGTTCATCAGCCATCTCATACCAGTAATACCGGTGATCATTCCAGAGCCATTCACAGGCCAGTACAGCCGGAACAAACATGGGTTTATACCGGATTCTGATACGGAAACGCTTTTTCGTCCGGTCCCGTACTGCTCTTTTCCCATGAGCCTGCTGATGACAGGAATGACAGAGAACACGAAGATTTGACGCGGTTGAATCCCCTCCTTCAGAAAGCGGGATTACATGATGCACTGAAAGATCACGCTGTTCTCCGCATATCTGACACCGGTACCCATCCCGCTCCAGTATCTGCCTGCGGATAACATTCCAATACTGTGGCCTTCTTCCCCTGATAGATGCATGTTCCTGCTCAACCCATGAATAAAAGAGATCCCTGCACCGGGAAGAGCAGCATGAATCAAAGGAGTGTTCAGAATCAAGAGGCATTTCACACCAGCGACAGAGCCCGGTGTGGTTCAGGGCAGACTCACCGGATTGATTCATCCAAACAGTAAATCAGCATGAGAACATATAGTGTTTTCTATGAAGCAATGAAGCCACGTGAAGATATAGAGAGATATGATAATATCATAGGAACTATAGTCTCATGACCAAACCCCTATCTGCACTGAGGTGCATGAAAACATACCATGAATCAAACCGCCCGTTCATGCACGAAAATCACGGAAGATAATACCAATGCACCCTCCCCATACCTCTCACCATATAAGGATCACATTCTCAAGCCGGATGTCAGACATTCAGCTGGAAAGAGAATCGAAGACCATATCAGCCCATATCCAAAGACCTCCCTTGCCTGGGAGTTATTAACAAAAGTCAGCCATATATCCGTCCTCTGGGACATGGCAGCATTTACGACCACCGAACGGCTGAGGATGAATGACCATGGAAGGACCCATGCACAGGTCACCGCAGCATCTGCCCTTACCATCCTGGATCTGCTCTGCTCATCTGATATCAAACCGGATATAATAAAAAAGGGGGGAGACTTGGATGATGCAACCCTCATAGTCCTGGTAAGTGCCCTCTGCCATGATATCGGGAATGCAATTCACCGGGATTCCCACCTGTCACACTCCATGATGCTGGCCCAGCCAATCCTTGATATGATCCTGCCGGTCATCTATCCTGACCCGAAAACCGCTCTGCTTATCAGAGCCTTCATTCTCTCGGCGATTCATTCCCATCACGGAGACCCGAAACCTCTGACCATCGAAGGGAGTATTATCAGTGTTGCTGATGCCAGTGATATGACCAAGGGGCGTGCATGTCATTCGACTGATATCTCCACCGCTTCCATGCATGCAATATCCACCCTGGCAATCGATGATGTGATAATCACGAGAGGGTTGAATCGTCCGGTTGAGATACAGATTGTCATGTCCCAATTGGCCGGGATGTTTCAGATTCATGAAACACTGATACCAAAGATACATGCAGGATTGTTAAAAGATCATGTTAATGTCTATATTCCGCTCCAGGACCAGTATATCTATTAAAAAGACGGATGCATGAATGAATTATCCCTATCTGATCAGGAAAGCAGATATCGAAATAGTATTTGCAGACAACCAGGGGTTAAAAAATCATCAGAACACACTTAAGGAACTAATTATGGATTCAAAAAATATAAATTGAATAATAACAAAGCTGTTAAAAAATGAATCCAATTGTATTTTTGATTTCATTTCTGCCATGGATCCTTTTCGGATTATTTGCCGGACATTCTCTGGTTGAACTTGAAACCGCCCTTGTTATCTCTTTAGTTATTTCAATAATCGTCGGATACCGGGACATGCGGGACAAGCTCATAGTGCCCTGGATAACATTCTTCTTCTTTGTGGGAATGGTCATTGCCCTGATAGTCCTTCAATGGTATAGTATCATCCCGTATATTGGAATTGCATCAAATACAGTTCTCACGGGAATTGCATTTGGAAGTCTTGCAATTGGTATTCCCTTCACCATCCAGTATGCAAAACGGGATGTTCCCCGCGAACGCTGGGAGAACCCAGTATTTATTCAGATTAATAAAGACCTCACCGCATTCTGGGGAATTCTCTTTTTCCTGGGATTACTCAAGAGTATATACACATTCTATTATCCGGATTCTCTGGGGATATTCGGTGATGCTTACATGTGGATCTCCATCATCGTCGGTATCGTTTTCACCATGAAATACCCGGCATATGCGAAAGCCAGAAGTCAGACATAATCAAAATTTAGAAAATTGTCAGGTCATGGATTGACCATTTCAAATCTTTTTTCAAAAACCATTGCAGAGGAACCCGCGCCCTGTATGACCTGCTCCAGGCTGCGAAGTAATCTTTGTGAATACCATGCAAAAGAGAGAGGGAGCTTAATTCAGGTCCCTGGCCGGCCGGTTAATCATCCTCTATGATGTCAGGAAACAGAATATCAGCGATGATGTGCGCAGGGAAGAGGAAGAGCCAGAAATAGAGGGCGAAAGACGGCCTGATAAAAGAGAGCGGAATTGAGAGGAGAAAGATACCGGGACTGATATAATTCTTTATTCTTGTCAGTCTGACAAAATCCTCTGGCAGATCTTTATTGATATGCATGTACCGCTTTGATGCATAGTGCCATATCAGCCCCAGCAGTAACCCGGGAGCGGCATACCCGATTGCAGCAATAATTACTGCTATCTGCAGATGACCATACTCATTGATGAGTTTTGTCACAAACGGCATCATAATGATGAACAGCAGGAAAAAGGTATTCAGCCGCATCAGAATACCGTCATACCCGACGATAAATCTGAAGATCCGGTGATGATTTGACCAGTATGCTGCAGTGATGATAAAGGTCAGGAAAAAGTAGAGGAACCGGGAGTATTCATCAGCAAGTCCCTGGACCAGAAGTGCATCCTGCTGTTTCTGGAGATCGGGAACGACCAGATCAATTGCCAGGAGGGTCAGGGAAAATGCAAAGACTGCATCACTAATCCCGATAATACGGTCCAGACCACGCCGTTCGTAATAATCACTTCTTTTCATGCACTCCTCCGGATTATGAGAGCAATATACCGACAAACACACCGGCAAGAGCGGCAGCAAGGGCAATTCCCATCGTTTCCATGACTGTCCGGACCGGACTTCTGTTGCTGATCCGTGCCCGGCCAATACCAAGGAGGAGGAGCAGGATTGCAGTAACCACGATACAGATGATCCAGGCGGTGTGCATCGGGAATAAGACAAAGGGAATGACCGGAGTCAGACCGGCAAAGAGATCTGACAGAAACATCCAGATTGAATGGATCACGGGGGATGTCTTCTGCCCGATAGTCTTCTGACTGGCAGCGATCGCCGTTTCTAATCCGGATATGGTGGCAGGATTTTTTGAGATATCTGCATGAATGGAGTTGATGGTCTGCTGTGAGAGGCCTGAATTCTGAAGCAGCCCCATCAGATCTGATACTGCTCCCTCAGGGTTTTCATTGATTGCAGCAATCCGCTCCTGGTTCTCTTCCTCTTCTTCGTCCCGTTCAGACTCAATCTCCATAAAGCAGCCGGCCATCATCGAGACCGAGGCTGCAATGGCTCCGGTGGCACCGGCAAGGACAACAGCATTGGCAGAGTCTGCTCCAGCAGCAACACCAAGGACCAGACCCAGAATAGATACAGTCCCATCTGACATCCCAAAGACGACTTCGCCATATGAAGCCGCCAGCGATTGTTTAATACGTGATATGAACGACTCTTCCGACATTATGATATACCTGTTTCAGTGTTGTGAGTGTTCGGATAAAATACCTCTTTCAAGCTATTATGAAAAAGAAAAAATGTTGCATAATTCAGAACTCATTTCCGATAGAAGGGAGAACAGAACCTCAATGATTCAGGAGAAAACTGCGCATACTTCTTTTTTCCAAAGAGTATTAAATTGTATTTTTAATATTTTATTTAAACGATACATCCTGAATACCTTGATACATAATAGATGGCCATCCCATCACTTCTGTCACACTCATTGAATTTATATATTCCATGAGGAAAATACACAACCATGGTAGAGTGGAGGCTAATTCCAGTTATTCTCCTAATTTTGATGGGTTTTATCCCGTCAGGACTTGGATGTACAACCTTTGTTGTTACTAATGAAGCATCAGAGGATGGTTCCACGTTTGTCGGACATTCAAATGACGGGTTTGGACCTGGTCTGATCGGGCACCAGATCCGGGAGGATATGATTTCATTTCGTCATATCATCGCAAAAGATCATCCGGCAGGGGCAATGAGGCCTGTTGTGTATGATCCTAACAGTGGTGGAGAGTTCCTTGGCGAAGCAGCTGCATCAGACACTGAAACGATCATAATCGGTGAGATTCCCCAGGTCAACCATACGTATGCCTACATTACCGGAAGTTACGGGATAATTAATGAACATCAGCTCATGACCGGAGAATGCACGGACTATGCAAAGATTCATCCTGGGGCAGAGAAGGGGAAACGCATCTTTTACAGTTCTGAACTCTCCAATATCGCACTTGAACGATGTAAAACAGCAAAAGAGGCAGTGATTCTCATAGGGGACCTTATCGACACCTATGGATATTACGGAACCGGTGAGACTCTCATCTTTGCCGACCCATCAGACGCCTGGGTTATCGAGATGTGTGGCGGAACTCCTGACGGGACCGGAGGGTACTGGGCTGCCCAGAGAATTCCTCCTGGTGAGATCTTTGTTGCCGCAAATGAGTTCAGGATTCGGGAACTTTCTGAGGATAACCCTGATCAGATATTTGGGAAAAACCTCAAAGATGATGCACAGACGATGGGCTGGTGGAAACCGGAAGACGGCCCCCTTGACTGGGCACAGGTGTTTGGCATCGGTGAATATTCGCATCCCTACTACTCTCAGGGCAGAGTATGGAGAATCTTTGACCGTCTGGCCCCGTCACTGGGTCTCTCACCCTATGTCGAAGGTCCGTTCTCAAAGGCATATCCCTTCTCAATTAAGCCGGATGCTCCGGTAAACATCACAAATGCACTCTCCATCTTCCGGGATCATTATGAAGGAACGGTATATGATCTGACTGCACCCCCTGCAGGAGGTCCGTTTGGTGATCCCTACCGGGTATGGGGTCCGTTTGATCTGCATGACGCTCCCTATGAAGGACAGTTAAAACCCGGGTCCTGGCCACGACCGATATCTACCGATCCGTGTGGATACTCATATGTCTGTCAGGGCCGATCTGATCTCCCTGATCCTATCGGCGGGATCTGCTGGCTTGGGTTATCATCTCCTGCAGAGACGTGTTATCTTCCGTTCTATGCCGGAATATATCACATGCCGGCACCGTATCTCCACGGTTCCCACTGGGAGTTTGATTTAAATACTGCATTCTGGCCATATGAACTGCTTCAGAATTATGCACGGCTCATGTACAGTTACATGGCTCCAGAAATTAAGGCTGAACAGGAGCGGATCGAGGGGGCGGCAATCGCGAACCAGTCGGCAATTGAAGCAAAAGCGCTTGAACTCTACAAGACGAACGAACGATCTGCACGGGAATTCCTGACAGAATATTCCAGCGAGACGGCATTGCATGCACTCGATGACTGGAAAAAACTCATGGGGAAGATGATTGTGACGTACCGAAACGGGAATTACAATGATGTTGATAATAAAACCATCAGCAATATCGGGTATCCTGACTGGTGGTATGAATATGCCCGGTATCAGTACGGTCCACGGGTATATGATATTCAAGGATTACAGGCGATTCCTGACGTAAAATATGTCGGGGAGGAAGTAAATATCACAGGAGATCCACTCACCTATATTGCGACGTATCAGACCGGATAAATGAGGGCTCATTATGCAGAATAATGAAAATCCTATTATTTTGAGGGGAATTACCAGAGTTGAAGGAAATGCTGAAGGAGAAGCTCTGGCCACTTCAAGTTTTTTAAGCCACCTCGTGAATGCAGTCACTTCTGACGGGATTATCAGGATATTCGGCCATCCTCTTGTTGGACAGTCGTATGCCGGTAAGATTGTGGTATATGACACTGACAAATTCTCTACCGGGGGTGCCTGGGGCCTTTATTTCAAGGCAAAGGTGACAAATGCAGCACCAAAGGCTCTCATCTGTCGGACTGTCCATCCGATCAGTATTGGTGGTGCCATTGATGCCGGGATTCCTGCAGTTGACTCTTTTGATGTGGACCCATGGACTGTTATTCAGACCGGTGATTATGTAAAGATAACTGCACCAAAGGCAGGAGATGAAGGGATTATTGAGATATATCCAAAAGATCCTGCACGGCGAGCAGAACTGGCAGATTTAAAATCCTCACCAAAAAAAGGGTGGGAAAAAAGTAACGTCTCACTTACCCTCTATGAACAGGAGATGCTAGCCGGAAAGCATGGCAGACCAAAACAGATAGCCATGGAACGATTGGTAAAATTTGCTGAAGGGATGGGATCAAAACGTATGGTGCCGATATGTTCCGCCCACCTCTTTGATGATCATCAGAGTCGTGATTATACCGTCGGGGCATGGCCTGCATTTGAAGAGTTCGCGAATATGGGGGCCAGGGTAAGAGTGCCGACCACGGTTGAGAGTACAGCCATGGGAGATGACCTTGTCGATGATGAAGGGATGCCCTGGCATTATTCCGTTATGGCACCGGCCAGAGAAGTGTTCAAGGGGATGGTTCCGGTTCATGAAAATCTGAAGAAGATGGGTGCTACGGTAATCCCGACCTGTATCCCCTATGCCCACCTGGCTCCGCCAAAATTTGGTGAAATCCTCGTTACTTCAGAGTCGAACGCTGCTGCATACAGTAATATCATGATTGGAGCGAGGGTAAACAGGGACCCTGCGAACATGGTCCTCTACGCTGCAATAACCGGTGTTATGCCTGAATACGGGGTTCACTTGCCGGAGAACCGGATCGGTCAGATGATCTTTGAGGTTGACCCTGCCGTAGTACAGGAACTTGATGATGTCGGGGATTATGTTGCACTTGGCGGAGCAATCGGGTTTCGGGCTGGCGACCGGGTACCTGTTGTATGTGGGCTGGAACGGATGACAAATGCTCAGGCAAAGGCATTTTGTGCCTGTGTATCCCCTGCACTGACCTATCCCATGATCCATATCGTTGGCATCACTCCTGAAGCAAGGACGATTGAAGAGGCTTTCGGAGGGGAGATCCCTAAGGATGTTGAGCGTGTTCATATCACCAAATCAGATCTTGCGGCGGTGTATCAGAACCTTCGACAGACAGAGAAGACCAGTATTGATGCAGCGGTTATCGGCTGTCCGTTTTTGATGTTTGAAGAACTCGCAGATATTGCTGAGATGCTGAATGGACAGAAGGTAACCACACGGCTCTGGCTCTACACCGACTATGTGAATTACAGTGCAGCGAAAAAGGCAGGTATCCTTGAGAAGATAGAGGCCAGCGGAGCACGGGTCGTGCATTCATCCTGTCCGGGTATGGTCGTCAGGGCACCTGCGGATGCGGAGAACCTTGTCTTTGCCACCGACAGCCTGAAAGTTGCTATGCTCTTTGCCGGTATAGGCTGGCCGAAGAACTGGCTTGGAACACGAAAAGATGTCATCCAGGCAGCGATAACCGGCACGTATGTTCAGACTAAGTGGCTGAACTGATATCCTCTTTCTTTCCCAGGGTGGAGAAACATTATGGATGTATATAAACGATTAGCAAAGAAACTGGATGAATTGCCACAGGGGTTCCCCTCTACCGATACAGGGGTTGAACTTAGGATCTTACAGATCATCTTCTCCCCTGAAGATGCAGAGATGGCACTCCAGATGACGCCGGCTCCTGAGACTGCGGAACAGGTTGCCGCAAGACTTTCAAAACCGGTTGAGGAGACCCGTGCAATGCTGGATCAGATGGCTGAAAAGGGACAGATAGGCTCACTATCAATAGGAGGACAGCAGGTCTACCGGCTTATTCCTTTTGTCATTGGGATCTTTGAATTTCAACGTAAAGAAAGATTAACAAAAGAACTTGCCGAACTCATCGAAGAGTACGGTCCCCATCTCATGAAGGTTACTGGGGGTCATGCACCTCATATCGCTCGTGTCATACCGGTCAATGCCGCAATTCCAACCGATCTTCAGGTGCTCCAGCAGGATGATATCCGTCAAATCATCAATAATGCCAAATCATTCAGGGTTCAGGACTGTATCTGTCGGAAAGAGAAGAACCTTCTGGGAGATCCCTGTAAACATTCCATTCATAACTGTATCCAATATTCCATGGAAGAGAACGCCTTTGATTACTTCAATCCGGAGGGCGAGATCATCACCAGGGAAGAGGCGTTACAAATACTAGAGAAGAACAGCCAGGAAGGGCTGGTTCACACTACCTATAACATAATGAATGTCCCCGGAGGCTTTCTCTGCAGTTGTTGTTCCTGCAGTTGTGCGATGATACGGGCTCTGAAGGAGTTCAAGGCCCCATATATGATTGCCAAAAGCAACTATATGGCCCATATCGATGAGGATGCCTGTATTGCATGTGGGATCTGCAGGGATGAACGCTGCCCGATGGATGCGATCGCTAATGAGGATGGAGAATTTCGGGTTTTAAAAGAACGATGTATCGGGTGTGGTGTATGTATCATCACCTGTCCTTCCAAAGCACTGAGCCTGATTGAAAGGCCTGTGCATGAGCGTGATCCGATAGCGACGGATGTAACCGAATGGGGAAAGATGCGGATGGAAAATCGCATGCATGATGAACAGAAGACCCAGAGTGTTCCAAAATGAAGAGATGAAGAGATCAATACCGAAAATTATTATATCACAGAATACAATCACAAGCCTGTAAATTATTCTGGTGATTTGCGGTATTTCTCCGGTAATTTTAGAACACTCCCCCCGGGACTACTTTTTATTGTATTTTCCATGCGTGATGAAACATCCTTTTTTATCCAGGGTGATATACTAAGGAATGAGCCCTATCTTAGCGAAGAGGTATTTAGTAGAGGACTTTACAGACACGTTTGATCTCATCGGAGATCGACTATCAAAATCCCTGATTCAGGAGATTCTTTCAGAGTATGAAGAGATAGGGGCTGATGATCCAGATAATTTTCCAGTATCATTTGACTGCGAGAGTTTACTTACTCTTCTTGGAGAACATGAAAAAGCCATAAGATGCCTTGATCAGATTCAGTGTGATTATGGAAAAGGGATGCGGATGCTCAGATATGCCTCCCATTATGCAGGTTTAAACGACATTGAAGGGGTGAAAAAATCCCTGCATCCGCTCCTTACCAATCCCACAGATGAACATGAAAAAGAATGTGCATTTATCGCCGCAGGGCGTATTGGGGATCGGGATTTGTCAATCAGGCTATGGGAAGAACTGATAAGAGAGAAAGGACTTGGAAACCAGAGAATTACTCATGAAGTATTAGGAAGTCCGGATGCATTCAACTGTCTTTCTCACCTGCAATTCCGTGAATGGTACGAGGGAATTCATCTCCTCTATCGATATGACATCAAGGAAAACCGGGATATTGAACTATGTGCCCTGGTATCTCTGCTTCATTATCAGATGGGAATAATTTATAATACCATCATTGATATGATTCAGAATACCGGCCCGTATGAGTCATTCACCGGGATTGTCGTCGCCATTGCAGTTTCAAGCGGGACCCATTCCTGGATCACTGAATTTCGGGACATTGCAACTATTGATGAACCAAA
>NZ_JAIWNS010000175.1 GCF_020216685.1 Methanospirillum hungatei
TGATGTGACAGATTATCATCATGAATTCCGCCCTTTTGGAAGAGGAGTACTGGTATTGTCCGCCGATTGAAAATCCGGCAATGAGCATGATGATCAGAATAATCAGACTCACTCCGATGGATACAGCAGGTAGCTGCCAACTTTCAAAAGGAAGGTGTATTGGTTCAGGTTCCGGGACCCCTCTCCCACCAGTAAACTGCGGAGGGTAAAAAGTTCCTGAATCAGGATAAGGAGATCTGTTTCCGATATTATCTATGAGATCGCCATTTTTCCAAACAAGATCCGCGTTTATGGATTCAGAAGATACAGGAGCGGTAAAAACGATAAGGAGACTGAGTAGAATGAAAAAATTATTAAGAATGGACTTTGTAATCATATCATTTCAGGCAGTTTTTTTTAATCGGTGATAAAGAGGAACCGTGCCGACATATTACCGGTTCCAAGGATAATGAGATCCCCGTCGGTTATGGTTCGCCTGGTATGCGGTGAAATAGGTTCGGTATTGACAAAGGTTCCGGATGTGCTGCCACAATCTTCTATCTCCCATCCCTCTCCATGATACATCCGGGCATGAGGTCTGCTGATACGGGAGACTGATTTATACTCAGGACTTAACATCACAACACTGTTCTGCATCTTTGAAAAACTCATGTCTGTTGGATCGACCCGGCCAAGGGGGATCTTTTCTCCATTCAGAGGGAATATCTTTCCTTCTTCTGGGCCGGTTGTCAGATAGAGACATGGTGAGGTCACCCCAAATTGTGTGCTGATATCTTTTCGGATAGTACTGAGTTGGGACGCAAGGTCTCTATGGGTGATCATCAGGGGCACTTTTGAGAACATCGAAAGGTTCGTGATGATCTGTTCCATCCCGCCGGGTGCAAGTGAGTACTTCCACACCGGGTGGATTCCGGTCATGGTCTCAGAGCTCATACCGGCGTCTTTTCTGACAAGACCAGCCAGAAGGAGTTTGTCAATATGTTTCCTGATATTTTCATAGCTGGTCCTGGTGATGGCGGCGATCTCTTTAAGTTCCATAGGCCTGGTCTCAAGAGAGGAGAGGATCTGCAGCCGGACCGGATTTGCAAGGGCATTCAGGTATTCTGACATCTCAACGAGATACTCAGGGTCTCGTTTGCCCTGAATGGTATTGTCTGTCATTATCAGGTACCCAAGTCATATGCTCGCTGGGAGATTATGTCTTTTCTGTATAATGGAATACGAGTCACCCAATTCTCAGGGATATTGATGATTCAGAGGGATAACGACAATAAGACAATGCTAAGAGGTAGATGTATCGAACCGGTATTACAATTAATTATTAAGTATGAATAGATATTATTAATATTCCTGAAGATATACAATTATGTGCAGTGGGTTACTTCATCTGGGAGCAGGTGCCCTAATACCGATATTTCCAGCCATTTCATACACGGACAGAGCGTCGTCTTTAAGAGCAGTACTCCAATTATCACTCGTACAAATCCTGGCACCGGCCCATTCCATTGCATGAACCGGGAAATCCTTCTTCTCCGGATAGTTTAAACAGAGTATCTGGTTTTTATGAAATGTTAGTTCAATATTATCTGATAAGAGTAAATACAGGTCATATCTGCAAAAAGAACTAGTCGAAGGAAGGAGATAAATTGTTATCCAGGACTGCCCAGTATTCTTCGTACTGCAGAGAGTAATATCTCCGGATCATAGGGTTTCACGACATAACCATTCGCACCAGATCTCATCGCCAGATCAATAACCGGTCCCTGACCTGCAGAGGTACACAGAATAATCCGGGCGGATGGATTTACTTCCCGTATCTTTTGGAGAAGATCAATACCATTCATCCCAGGTAGAATCAGATCAATAATTACCAGTTCAGGAGATATCTCACAATATTGTTGCAGCCCTGATTCTCCATCCTGTGCTATTCCAGTGACACGATACCCGGCCTGGCTAAGAATATCTCTGGTTCTTTTCAGATCTTCTTCCGTATCATCAATGATTAGTATTCCCGTCATATCTATACATGAGGATTTCAAGAACGTAGTCCTGCTCTATTTTTTTCAGCATCTCTGGAATGTTATATATTCTATTACTGTATCAAAAAATTTTTCTTAATTAAAAATAAATTTATTAAATACCTTGGAGAGAGATATCCGTTCAATGTTATGTATATTGATATCATGAAACATAATTCTTTTGAATGCATAGAACAAAGTATTATAGAAAAAATTCATAATTGAAAGATTAATAAGATTTTATATTTTTTCATAATAATAGAGAAAAATTTTCGCATACCATCAAAAAAATTATGGACGGGATAGAGAGTAAACAGGGTGGAGATTTCTCTCCAATGTTAGCCTCCCAGTATCAGATCCCAAAAACTGAGGTAATTATATCAATAATTCAGACCGGTCCGTTATTCTATGAATACCAGGTAACAGAACCAGAACTCAGGGGAGATGATTTTGAACGGATTAAATTTCTGCGTTCACATTTTTCCCGATTATTTCAGGATAAAAAAAGAAACCAGCAGTTTGTCAAAGACTTTTCTCACGAATTCGCCCTCGAAACTTCAAAATTATATCCTTCCTTACCCCCGGATAAGATCAAATTATTTGAGTATTATATACTCAGGGATTCCAGGGGATTTGGACCGGTGCAACCTCTCATTGACGATCCTTTTGTCAGTTCAATAGCGATCAATGGTCCGGATGGCGTTGTGAGCGTTACCCACGACACATATGAGACCATGTTCACCTCCCTTCGTCTTCGTGAGGATGAAATTCGAATACTTGTAAAAAAATTATGTAACAGATCGATTCGCCCGGTTGATTATGATACTATACCTGACGTGGTCGAACTCCGAACTGGTTTGAAGGTCTATTTTTCAGGGCAGAAGAAGGATATAACTCCTTTGATTTTCACTATTGAAAAACCCTCGTCAGAAACCCGGAGTCTTGTTTCTGAGAGGATCATCTCCTCATATCATCTCTATCATGATATGATAGAAGTCACCATCATCGTATCTCCTCCTGACCGGTTTTTTTACCAGATATCGATAATTTCCCTGAGTGAACATGAAAAAAGTGCAATACAGGCATCAATAGAGTATATAAAAAAGAAGAGCGGTTTACAGACATTTCATGAGGGTGCATTCAGGATATCAGAAAATGATTTTTCAGGGTTTTTACATAAGAATTATCCGGATATTCCGGATCGAAAACACCATCTTCTGTATACGGCCCTGAGTTTTAACCAGGATATTGTAAAATGGATTCGGGTTATTCTTTCTGACCCAAACATTACAAGAATTCTCTGCACCCACCCCGGAAAACCGGTCCATGTATGGCACAAAAAAACCCTTGGAGAAACAGAAACCTCCATCATCCCAAATAGATCTGATATTAACCGATTTGCAACCTTTTTAATAAAATCTTCAGGGAAAGAATATGATCCGTCTCAAAATGATATCACCCTTCAATTTAAAACAGGAGAAAAAGTCTATCTTACCAGGATCAGGGATGACAAAGGTCATTACTACCAGATAAAAATAGAGAAAAACGGGAATAAAAAACCAATACCTGAAAAGAAACAAAGGGTGTCTGTTCCGAAGATTACTCACTCAATAGAATCTGAACCTGATGAGCGTATTGATGCTCTGATTTCAAAAATTTTCGACCGTGACCATAAAAAAGAATCATCAGATTCTGTTCATTCACCTGATGAACCGGTAAAGGACGCTGAAGAGGAGCAGGGATTTTCCAAACTCTTAAGTCCCCTCAAAAAGGGTTTGAAAGGGTTTTCCATTTCAGGTTTTCAAAGAAAAGAGAAGCCCAGCCGGGATGAAGCCCCAATTCCTGATACCCTTCAGGTTCCATCGGTGATGAATATTCCAGCCGGTGATGATGATATTGCAGAGGAAGCATACTGGCTTTATCAGCCGCATGCATATGCAGTCATTTTACAGGATAAAAACAAGGAGCGATCGTACCGGGTGATTGAACCTGAACTGACTCCCCGTGAGAGAATCATTCTTGAAGAGACGCACGAAACACTCCGTGATGTACTGGTATATGACAAACCGGTATCCAGGGGAGATCTTTTTCTTGAATATGGTGAAGTTGCAAAGATTGTCAGGACGTATGAACCGAAAATTCACGATGATCGGCTCTCAGTCATCTATTATTATCTTCGACGTAATCTGAATGGATATGGGAAGATAGACCCTCTGATGTATGATGAACTTCTTGAGGATATCTCATGTAACGGCCATGATCTTCCCGTGTATATTCATCACCGGTATTATGGAAGTATCCCGACATCTATCAGGTTTGAATCGGAAGAACTCAATCGGTTCGTTCTGAAACTCTCACAAAAAGCAGATAAACAGGTTTCACTTACATCTCCCCTCCTTGATGCATCACTCCCAAACGGAGCACGAGCCCAGATTACATATTCTGATGTCGTTTCAACAAAGGGCAGTTCTTTTACAATTCGTAAGTTCAGATCCGACCCGATGACTCCGGCGACTTTGCTTGCATTCGGGACGTATAGTAACGAACTTCTGGCATTCATCTGGCTTGCTCTTGAAAACCGTCAGAGTCTCATTGTTGTCGGGGGAACTGCCAGTGGTAAAACATCAGCAATGAATGCGTTCTCATTTTTTATACCTCATAATTCAAAGATCGTCTCTCTTGAAGATACTAGGGAGATTCAGATCCCCCAGAAAAACTGGCTCCCGGTTCAGACAAGAGTGAGCAATTCGTTTAATGATCGGGGCAGTGTTGATCTTTTTGACCTGTTAAAAGCCTCACTGCGACAGCGGCCGGAGTATATTATAGTCGGTGAAGTGAGAGGCAACGAAGCCCAGACTCTTTTTCAGGCGATGAACTCAGGCCATACCACTCTATCTACCCTTCATGCGGGAAATATCGAAGAGGCTTTGAACCGTCTGACAAACGAACCGATAAATGTCCCCCCTGCTATGTTTGGTGCTTTAAACCTTATGGTTATTCAGACATTTCATTACCGTGCCGGCAGGATGATACGACGTTGTGATGCTATTCACGAGATTGTCCTTGGAGAAGGTGACAAGGTAAACTGGAATACCCTGTATGAATACGATCCGAAAAAAGATTCATTTAAAAAAGTATTTAAAAAATCCAAAACATTACAGACGATTCAGTACATGCATAACTGGACCGATGAAGAGATTCAGTTCCAGTTGAATCTTCGTGCTTCGTTCCTTGCCAAACTCCGGAATCAGTACAGTACCGATCCTGAAATCCTCATCCAGATGATCTCTGATCTACGGAGGATGGCATGATGCTCATATCTCCCCGGCAGGTTGATACATGGCTTGAAGGAACCAATATTCGAAGATATATCCGGGCTGCTCATCTTCCCTATTCACAGTATTCTTTTTTCATGTTATTACTGAAATGCAGCATTGCATCAGTCAGTGCTTTTGTAATGCTGACAGCCTATATACTCTCTCTTCCTGAGGATGTCCAGCTGATACCAGGAATGGCCAATATCTATACGATCCTGATTGCATTCGTCCTTCTCGTTCCTGGTGTTATCATCGGCATTTTCACCTATCCGCAGACGGTTGCAATGGGAAGAAAATCCTCAATCGATCTTGATCTTCCCTATGCAATCACGTACATGCAAGCCCTTTCCACGACCATGACATTATATAATGTCATCAGAAAGATTTACGAGGCTGACGATCTTTTTGGAGAAGTGGGGAAGGAGTTTGGCCTCATTGTCAGAGATGTTGAGGTCTTTGGTGATGATCTGTATACTGCTATCAGAAACCTGCAAAAGGTTACTCCATCGAAGAATCTTGAGGAATTTTTAAATGATCTCCTTCTTCTCTCAAACAGCGGAGGAGATGTGACGAATTTTCTCTCATCCAGATCGGCTTATTTCAGAGAGTCTGCAGCTCGTGAACTGGAATCAATATTAAAAACGATTGAGGTGATGGCGGAGGTCTATGTGACGGCTTTTGTTGCAGGACCTATCACGATGATCATTATCATAGTGGCACAGAACCTGGGAGGAAAATCCGATCTTGCCGGATATATGCCGCTCATTATCATCGGTCTTGCTCTTGGATCGATAGGGATGATTTACATTCTGTACCTGATGCTCCCCTCCATTAAGATGGATATTACGAGGAAACCAAGAGAAGAATCTGAATTTTCCGATGTGATGATAGGGAAAGAGGAGTACTCAAAAGTCGATAAGAATTTTTTAAAGAGGGTGGAAGCAAAGAGAAAGCGTTTCAAACTGGAGAATTTACTGAAAAACCCGGCCCGGGCATATATTTCCGATTATAATTATGGAATTGCACTTGGTTGTGTGTGTGGCGGGATCGTATCTGCACTCTATTATCTGGGTTATCTGAATGAATGGATACCGGGAATGTCCCTGGAAGCATTCATAAGTCTGCTCATAATTTTTTCCCTTGCCCCCCCCTCTCTTGCGTATGAAGGAAGAAGCTGGTTTGTGAACAGTGTGGAGTCTCATACTCCGGAATTTCTCCGCCAGCTCGTGGATATGAAAGATGTAGGAGTTACGTTACAGACGGCCATCAGTCTGATCTCCAATTCAAAGTTGGGGGTGCTTTCACAGGAACTCGTCATGACATCAGAGGATATCAGGAGGGGGGCAACAACCATTAACGCCCTGGTCAGGATGGAAGATCGAATCGGACTGGTATCAGTCAAACGTGCCATGTCACTTCTGGTCAAGGCAAGCGAGGTGACCGATTATATCAAGGATGTCCTGATTATTGCCATCAATGATTTCGAGCATTATCTGAAATTAAAGAAGGACCGGTTTAATATTGCGATCACGTACGTGATGATTGTGTACCTGGCCGTAGGGATTTATATGTATACCGCTTATTCCCTGAATGTCTCCTTTGTTTCATCTTTTACGAATTTTAATATATCATTTGATACATCGGGAAACCTGACCGATATGTTCAGGATCGGGTTGGTTCTTGGGTTTTTTTCCGGCCTTATGGCCGGACAGTTATCTGCGAACAGTGTTCTGGCTGGTTTAAAGCATGCTATTCTTCTTGTCCTTGGATGTTTTGTGTTATTTGTTTTTATTATTCCATATCAGCTGGATATTGCAGCCGAAGCGGCCAGGGTTGCGGCAGATGCAGCAGCAAACGGAGGAGTGTAATGAGAGAAGAACCTGCTGTTTCGGCAGTCCTGAGTGAAGTTTTGATGATATCACTCGTGTTAATCCTCGTGCCGATTGTGACGATAAGTCTGATGAACCAGTTACCTGAGGATCGGGTTCCGACGGTTAATATAAAGATGAGTCCGATTACGAATAATAATGTGACTTTTTATCATAAGGGAGGTGACTGGATAAAATTTACTGATATTAGAATTCTCCAAAATGGAAGGCAAATAAGTTTTATGTATGATAAACCTGTTTTCGATTTGGGAGACCATATTACTGTTAGTGGTGTTATTCAAAATGCTAGAATTGATTTTGTTGCGAAAAATTCAATAATATTTTCAGGTGTACCCCAGTCATGAAAGATGACGCTGTTTCACCGGTTGTTGCCTTTATGTTACTCCTGATGATTGTAGTATCCTTCATTTCTGTTCTCAATGCATATTATATCCCATCACTGAAACAACAGGCAGAGATTGATCATCTTCACAACGTGGAACAAAGTTTTTTAAAAATTTCATCAGATATCCTTCAAATCCTGACATTTCGGCAAAATATGACGATGAGTGAATCAATTCAATTAGGAGGAGGAGACGTCTATTTTTCATCTGTTAAATCATCCGGATATCTCGAAGTAAACACATCTGTACAAGATAATCCATTATATACAATTAATATTCAGGTGGAAAATAAGGATGATCATATTATTTATTCTCAATATTCAGAAATTAACCAGTCAAAAATTATTTTCCGTCCAATAGGGAATTTTTGGATTAACCAGGGTTACGAATGGGAAGATGGGATTATTTACATTACTAAGGGAAATCGAAAAACGAGTCTAATATATTCAGATACAGATGAAAAAATACAACAAACAAGGAATAATTACTATAATATGTCTTTACCTCGAATAAAATTATCAGAATCCCAGAATAATCTTACTAACATTATAATAGATATAATTAACATTGAAAATCCCTTACAAAAACGCTCCTACAGCGGAAATGGATACGGAAGTTTTATTGTAGATCTTAAAAAAGTAAAACAGTACAGTGCTCCACTCAACATTAGTGAGAAAATAATTTTTGATACTTCAAATAGTGCAGTTAATTATGGAGTTGACTCCACAATCAATGATACATTCTATCGCTCTATTCCCTGGACAAATGCTATCTGGGATCATAATTCATTTACTCTTACAATACCAAATAATCCAATATTGTTAATGGAAAATAAAATTCCGGATTTGACGATAAATCTTTGGAATCTTTCTTTTCATTTTTAATGAAGAGGAAAATAGGATTTGTGGTTATTAGATAAAAAAATCTTTGGTCATCCCTCAATTAATACTTCATTTCTGGATATCATTGTATTTTTATAGTAGAATTCTAAATAAGAGGTATTTCCTAGATTATGAATATTTTTAAGATTTCATCCTTCAGCATAGCATACAGAATAGTACCGAAATGAGAGACGACAAGACGGGTTTCTGGATATAATTTATTTATCGAAACCGGGAAAAAACATGGATTTTTTTGTATTTGTGAGAGATATTTCTGTGAAAGAACAGTTTCAGCCTCTGAATAGATCCCCCCTGCCAGAACGTATCCTGCCGGATGGATTCCTGACCGGGCATAAGTACATAATTTTCGTGAGCCAAACCCATGTCCGAAGAAAATGGTGTTCTTTAATGAATATCCCGTTTTCTGAAGTGAATCATGTAATCTATCAAAACCGGCAACTTACACTCATCCGGAATACCCTCTTTCCAGAAGAGATCTGGTGAAGACCCCGGTTTTTATAATTCATTCATATAAATTAGAGAAGCAGACATTTAATAATAATTTTATATAAAATCGTAATATTTTTCTATACGTACATCAAATAATTATGTGTGAGTGTGCTATCTCTGATACCATCTCACACATATCCAGGGATTGATTGTTTGGCAGTGGGGAACCTTCATCGGATCCTGCAGAATCGTGATCGCACTCGTACACCTTACGGAATAATATTTATTTCTCTTTTTATCCGGAACAATAGTGAGTAATCGGTGAACATTACCCCCCGGATGCTGATGGCAGGGATGATGCCGGGGCCTCAGGAATTATCATAAACCGGCAGATGGATCTGTATCTTCGGGAGAAGTTATTTGACTATAGGATGAATAGCTACGTACGATGAGATTTTTCAATACTGCCGGGCCTGTACAGTGTGAGAAACATTACTGTCTTCCTCCTCTTTCCCGGTTTGATCTACCAGAAATACTCAATCTCATCAATCAGGAGAAGTATTTTGTTCTGCATGCACCAAGGCAGAGTGGAAAGACTTCATGTCTACTGGCTTTGCGGGAATATTTGAACCGTGATGGGAAATTTGCTACATTGTATATGAATGTGGAAACCGGACAGACTGCAAGAAGTGATGTTGGGAGAGGAATGAAAGCAATAATCAGCGAACTTGCATTTCAGACTGATTTAACGATAGAGGACGCATCACTAAGGGATCAGATAAATCATTATATTGATGTATATGGTCCTGATGCAGCATTTAAAATGGTTTTATCAGATATATGCAAAAAGATCTCTCTTCCGGTCGTTGTTCTTATTGATGAGATTGATGCCTTGGTTGGTGACACTCTTATTTCAGTTCTTCGGCAACTTCGATCTGGTTACTCTGAAAGACCTGCGTCGTTCCCATCATCAATCATCCTCTGTGGTGTTCGTGACGTCCGTGACTACCGGATTCATTCAGATAAAGATAAGGCAATAATCACCGGTGGAAGTGCATTTAATGTCAAAGCCGAATCCCTACGGCTTGGAAATTTTACTGAAGAAGAAACCAGAACTCTGCTTCTTGAACATACCAAAGAGACCGGGCAGATATTTGAAGAAGAAGCCCTATCCTCTGTCTGGAACCTGACACAGGGTCAGCCCTGGCTGGTTAATGCTCTTGCATATGAGATCTGTTTCAAAATAGAAGAGGGGAAGAACCGATCTAATCCGGTACGTAAGTCCATGGTTATGGAGGCAAAAGAACATCTCATCCAGAGGAGGGAGACTCACCTAGACCAACTGGTGGATAAATTACAGGAAGAGCGTGTCCGGAGAGTTATTGAACCTATATTATGTGGTGAATCCGGACCTGAAACGATTCCGGAAGATGACATCTGGTACACAGAGGATCTGGGAATTATTACAACCAAAGGCCAGCTTCGAATCTCCAATCCTATATATCAGGAGATAATACCCAGAATTCTCACATACTCAACCCAGCTTACTATTACAAAAAAACCTGCATGGTATATTGATTCCAGGGGCAGACTGGAGATGAAAAAACTTCTTCAGGAGTTTCAGCAGTTTTTCCGGGAACACAGTGAATCCTGGCTTGAAAGGTTCTCCTATCGGGAGGCCGGCCCTCAGTTACTCCTTCAGGCATTTTTACAGCGGATAATCAACGGAGGCGGACAGATTACGCGGGATTATGGACTTGGCAGAGGTAGGACCGATCTTTTTATCCTTTGGCATCTGCCTGACGGAACATTTCAGCGGTTTGTCATCGAATGCAAGATTGTGTATGGTTCACGGGAAGCAACGATTCAGAAAGGCCTTGACCAGGTGACCAGGTATGCTGACCGATGTGGAGCAGAAGAGGTATACCTGCTCATATATGACCGGAAGAAAGGAAAGAGCTGGGAGAAGAGGATCTTTACTGATACGATTGAACATGAAGGCAGACAGGTAACGGTATTTGGGATGTGATGTATAGAATGAGGGATCCACTTGAAGATCTTGATCTCGGAGCTCCTTATGATGATCGGATGAAAAAACGGATCATACAAAAGTACAAAGGAAGGGGGAGACGGGCGATATCGATGGTGAGCAAAGGAGTAGTCGTACGGGAAACGCAAGATCATTATATAATTCATGATGATTCATTCGATCATAGAGTCATTGAAGATACCTGCACGTGTCAGGATTATATACAGACAGGAGGACCGTGTGCACATATGATTGCCGTTGCGATAGTAGAGGCCATGAATCCGAATTTTGATTCATATGATACAGAAATAGAAGCATGGAATGCGTATTA
>NZ_JAIWNS010000176.1 GCF_020216685.1 Methanospirillum hungatei
ATCCCATGATTCACCAAAATATGTCAGGAGAACGGCACGCCTGCAGGCACGTGACTCACAATACCCGACCATCTCATGCAGCTTCCGGAGACTGACCTGCCGTTCGGTCCCTTCTGCCATCTGTTCAATCAGGTACTCAATCTTGCGAAAATCCCCTCGTGAATAGAGGAGCAGACATTCTGCAGGATCACCATCCCTCCCGGCCCGTCCTGTCTCCTGGTAATAATGCTCAAGGTTTTTCGGGAGGTCAAAATGCACCACGAACCTGACATCAGGCTTGTTAATCCCCATCCCGAATGCTACCGTCGCAACAATGATCCGAACCTCATCCCTTAAAAACCGGTCCTGGGTCTCATGTCTGACCGACTTTGGCAGATCGGCATGGTAAGGAAGAGCGGAGAACCCGTTCTTCTGCAGTACTTTTGCAAGATCGGTAACCTGCCGTTTTGAAAAACAGTATACAATCCCTGACTCATTCGGATGACTCTTCAGGAACTGAACCAGTTGCTGCTCGCCGTCTTCCTTCTTTACAATCCGGTAGATGAGGTTTTCACGATTGAATGAACCGACAAAGACCGCAGGGTTATGAAGACTGAGCTCATCTGCGATATCACTCCTGACCGAAGGTGTAGCGGTTGCCGTCAGTGCAATAATCGGAACATCGGCAAAGGTTCTTCTGATAATTGAGAGCTTGCGGTATTCAGGCCTGAACTCATGCCCCCACTGGGAGATGCAGTGGGCTTCGTCTATGGCAAAAAGGCTGATTTTGATGGATTTTAAAAACTCAAGAAATGATGGCTGCACCAGTCGTTCCGGAGAGATATACAAAAGTTTGAGTGACCCATCAAGAATAGATCCTTCAATGCTCCGTTTATCCTTCACATCCTGGGTGCTGTTCAGAAATGCGGCAGGAATCCCCGACTCTGCCAGACAATCCACCTGATCTTTCATAAGAGCAATCAGGGGTGATATGACAATCCCGACTCCGTCCCTGATCAGAGCCGGTATCTGGTAACAGAGTGACTTTCCCCCGCCGGTTGCGATCACCGCAAGCACGTCCCGCCCCTGGAGCACGTGGGTGATGATCTCCTTTTGTCCTGGCCGAAATGTTCGGTACCCAAACCACCTGTGCAGGACATCTTCCGGAAGAGGGCCTTTCATTTGCATACAGGTTATATCGGATAAAAGAAAACTGCATCTTCTCAGGCCCTGTATGAGGAACTCAATATCAGGAAAAAATTCATAAAAGGAGCGAAACATTCATGAGTATACATCCTGAAATGATGACTTACAGAGAAGTGCCGGCATAAGTTATGGAGATGCCGGGGATCAGAGGATAAAAAATGGGCACATTTCTTGTTGACTATCAGAACCAGGAAACAGCTTCAGATACCGAACCGGTGATTACACACAGATCAATACAGACCGCCCGGGCTGCGACGAAAGGGAGTGGAACCCTTCAGGTTGTAGAATTCATTCTGGGAAATGAACTCTTCGCCATAGACCTCTTTGACACGCGGGAAGTTATAAATACAACCGAAATTACCCCGCTTCCAAACACTCCCTCATTTATCAAGGGGATCATCGACTTACGGGGGATAATAACCACCATCATCGATCTCAAAGAGATGATGCATATCACCAGGGAGGCAGACGGGAAGAAGCGGGCACGTATCATCGTCCTTGATGCCGGTGTATCAGAGAAGATGATAGGAGTGCTGGTTGATGATGTGCTGGCGGTCTCGACCTATACTCAGGAGGATATCGACCGGGACACCCATGCCTCAAAGAGAAGTGACCGGGACATCCTGGGCATTATCAGGAAAAAAGTCAGAACTGCTGATCATGACAAAAATGAACTGATCATCTGGCTTGATATCAGGACCATGATCGACAAGGTCAGGCAGGACCTCTAACCCTCCCGGCCGGGTACAAGGAGCGAGTACACCGTCCCTAACAGATGCAGCTCTTCTGACTGACGGACTATCCTTTTTACTTTGAGCCCCTGAACCGGGATCTCATGCCAGTCAAGATCTGCCTGCACATCCCAGAGGATGAGCCCGTCCGGTGGTGCAGGTTTGACCTTATTTTTACATGCCCCTGAAAGATACTGCGCAAGATCCCTCATGGTCATCTCCCCTTCAGATACCTGAAACAGGGATCCGGCTATGCACCTGACCATATGCCATAAAAAACTCTGTGCAGTGACGATAAGCCGGCACCCGTCCTCATCTGATACAACCGTTATCAGATCAATCGTCTTTACCGGGCTTTTCCCCGGCTCTATCCGTGCAAAGCAACGAAAATCATGAGTTCCCAAAAACAAACCGGCAGCATCGCTCATGGCCCTGAGGTCTGACGGAGGCCTGCTGAAATAATATCGGTAGGTACGGTTTATGACATCATATCTTGGGTAAAACGAATCAGGTACCTGAGCCCAGTCAGTCACCCAGATATCAGGAGGTAACTG
Organism: Methanospirillum hungatei; assembly: GCF_020216685.1. GTDB lineage: Archaea > Halobacteriota > Methanomicrobia > Methanomicrobiales > Methanospirillaceae > Methanospirillum > Methanospirillum hungatei_B. The sequence goes on from NZ_JAIWNS010000176.1 coordinate 2,471, forward strand.
CCCGTTCAGGGCCCGTACCGCGAGATCCGGATGAGAGGTTGAGAACGCAAGAATCTGGCATTTTGCATGGACACCGCGATCGGTCCTGCCTGAAAGGGCAAGCCGTGACTCCTGACGACTGGTAATTATCCCTGCCCGTACACAGGCAGCCTCTATCTCTCCTTCCACCGTCCGCTGATCAGGCTGGTACTGTGATCCAAAAAATGAGGTCCCGATATACCCGATCCGAAAGGCCAGTCTTATGAGTGGAGTCTGCCCCGGATCTTCCGCCATGAGTTTCGCAATGACTGTTTGGTATAAATTCTGACCGGGGTTTTTCTCCCGGCAGGTTTTGTCTTTCCTTCCTGTATGGCTGAAAGAACAGACCCGATATCCCGTTCAGCATCGATCAACGTCCGTCCATACCCGATAAACCGGGCATTATGGGCATCACTCCCGGCAACAGCGGGCTTTCCCATAGCCCTTGCAAGACGCATCGCCCGATGGTTTGCATGAGGGATGACATACCGGCTGTTATACACCTCAATCGCATCAGCAGCACCAAATGCCTCGGCACACTTCAGTGCGGCGCCATGCCGGTACCGGTGGAACGGGTGAGGAAGAATGGTAATCCCACCGGCCTGTCTTACTTCCTGTATGGTATCAAGAATCGGAAATCCGGGAAGGGGAGCTTTTTCAACACCCAGTGCAATCAGGTGTCCTTCCCTGGTTGAAACCTCCACACCGGGTATTATCAGGATATCGGCAGATATCTCACAGGCTATCCGGTACCCGTCCATGGTATCGTGATCTGTTATTGCAATAACATCCATCCCTGCCGTGACAGCAGCAGCAAGCACCTGTGCGACCGTGCTCTCTCCGTCCTTTGAACAGGAGGTATGGATATGGAGATCGGCTTTGAGCATCCCTGACTACATTATTTTTTTATCTTCCCGGTATTAAGGAAAGGGTGATGAGGATCCTGCTGCCTACCGGAAGAGTTACGTATACCATCGTTCAGGATGCTGCAAAAGGCTTTGACGCGGATGTGGTAGTGACCGGAGAACTTGCTTCATTTCTGACTCCTGCACAGGTACGCTCCCTTCTTATGTCAGATACATCCTATGATCTCGTCCTGGTGTCCGGGATGTGCACGGCATCATTTACAGACGTGGAACAGGAGATGGGTATTCCAATTTACCGGGGACCCCGTCATGCGGCTGATGTCGGCCTTGTGCTCCCGTTGATTGGAAAGATTGAACTCTCCAGGGACATTCCTGCCGATGAATTTCTGTCAGGTGAACGGAGAAAAGAGGCATATGCCAGGATCTCACGAAAGGAAGCGGAGAGGGAGCCGGCATTTGCTCTGAGGGGGGTAAAGATCGGCGGTGGGACCAGGATAAAAGTGCTTGCAGAGATCATGGACGCCCATAAAACCCCCGACATCCGTACAAAGGTCCTGAAATTTTTTAAAGAAGGGGCCGATATCGTGGATCTCGGATTCGGGTTTGACGCAACACCGGACGATGTTCGCGCAGTATTCCGCCAGCTTGAGGATATTGAAAGGCCGCTTGCCGTCGATACCCAGGACCCGGCACTTATCAAAGCCTCGCTCTTCCGGGCCGATCTCATCCTTTCCCTGCAGGAAGAGAACATCCCTCAGGTTGGAGAGAAGGTTGCAGAGGCAGGATGCGGAGCCGTTATCGTGCCTGGTGAGGCAGGACTCCTTGCAAACATCCGGCTGGCAGAAGCATCCGGGATCACCAGAGTCATTGCAGACCCGGTTCTCCAGCCCTGTGGTTCAGGACTGGTAGAGTCGCTTGCCGGGTTTACCGATCCAGAGTGCCCCCTCTTTTTTGGTGCAGGAAATGTCATCGAACTCTGTGATGCAGACTCGGTTGGTATGTGTGCCCTTCTTGCCGGTATGGCTTATGAAACCGGTGCATCAGTCATATTCTGCAGTGAACACAGTGACAAGACAGCCGGATGTATCCAGGAGATGCGGACCGCAACCGATATGATGGCTCTCATGGACGGCCGGCCGTACCCGAAGGATCTTGGTATTGACCTGTTTTGGATAAAGGAGAAGAGAAGGCGAAGGGAACCACCACTTGAATATTCTGATAGTATTATGGCCAGTCCGATGCCACGGGAGATAACCTATGATCCCAGGGGAAATTACCGGATTGGGATTGAGGACGGGTATATTGTTGCGGTCCGGAATGGAAAGGCGATAAAGGGTACCAGATGGCAGGATGTACTCTATACCATTCTCCAGACAGACGGAGTATCGCTCTTTGACCATGCCGGGTACCTCGGTGCCGAATTGTTCAAGGCAGAACTTGCAATCAGGTTCCAAAGAAGTTTTGAACAGGACGGGCCGTTCTGAACACAATAGCCTTGTATCATCAGAACCGATGAATAGGAAGGATCATTTAGAGGCTACAGGAGAAATGGAATATTTCAATACCATAAGAAGTTTTTTCCAACGGATTTTTCCCCATATCAGACATAAAGGCCGCATTAAAACAGTGAATATCTTCGCAATCAAACGGATCCAGCTGGATCTCCTCCTTGCAATGGGCAGGGGATCACATCCCCGTGAGTTTGCCGCACTCCTGTCAGCAGAATCCGGAATTATTTCTGATATCTATCAGATACCAGGGTCTATCGGAGGAGAGGCAAGTGCCCAGGTTCCGTTTGAGATGGTCCCCTTGAACCTGCATATCGTCGGAAGCGCCCATAGCCACCCGAACGGGGTATTACGCCCGTCAGATGCAGATATACGCTTCTTCTCGGTCAGTGGCAGCCGTCATATCATCGTCAAAGACCCGTATGGCCCGGATGACTGGCGGTGTTTTTACCCTGACGGAACCCCCGTCGCCCTTGAGGTGGTGCCATGATCCGGGTTGTTGCAACCGGAACCTTTGACATCCTCCATCCCGGCCATCTCTGGTACCTTGAGGAATCAGCAAAACTTGGCGACGAACTCTATGTGATCGTTGCCCGTGATGCAAATATCCGCCATAAACCACGGCCGGTCATTCCGGAAGACCAGCGATTGGTGATGGTAGCAGCCTTAAAACCGGTCACTCATGCCGTGTTAGGGGATCTGGAGGATATGTTCCGTCCAATCCGTGAGATGAAACCTGATATCATCACCCTTGGCTGTAACCAGCACTTTGACCCTGAAACACTGCAAAAGGCACTGGAAAAACAGAACATCAGGGCACAGGTTGTCAGGATATCAGAACATTCCAGTTCCCCTTTTACCAGTTCCCGGGACATTGTCAGAAAGATTGCAGAGCGGACGCAGCAGGGGACCCTGACTCAGGAGACGGGGGAACCAAGAGAGTGTGGTGCCGTGTGATCCCCCTGCTCGCATACCGGGATAATTCATGTGATCCCAGAAAATGCACGATGAAAAAACTTGAGCGTGCCGGGATGGTCAGACTCTTCTCCCGTCTTTCGGCCATTCCCCGGACCAGCCTCATCCTTGACCCGACGGCAGAACAGGCCCTCTCACCGGCCGACCGGGAAAAGACGCGGACCATTACCGCCCTTGACTGTTCATGGGAGGTCCTTGACACTGATCAGGTCCGTTCATGGAGATTTAAACGGGCCCTGCCATATCTGCTTGCTGCAAATCCGGTGAATTTCGGAAGACCCTTTCGTCTCACCTCAATAGAGGCCATGGCTGCAGCACTCGTTATTCTGGGAGAGAAAAGTCAGGCAGAGGAGATTCTGGCAAAGGTCAGCTGGGGGAGTAGGTTTTTACAACTCAACGAGGAGCCGTTGGCTGCATATGCAGGAGCACAGGATAGTCAGGAGGTCATTGCTATTCAGGGAGAATTCTTCTGACAGAATTTATCTACTGTGAAAATACCATACCAATGAGGAACTGATGGGGATTCGAGACTGGATTGGAGGACAGGAAGGGAGCCCGGCAACGCCGTACTGTCAGAAAGGAGAGACACAACTTGCAAAGGAGAAGTATGAGGCGGCAGTTCAGACTTTTAACCGTGGCATTGAACTGGACCGGAGCCATCCTGGATGCTGGATTGGGATGGGAAAAGCATTTCTCGGTCTTGGCAGGTATGACCGTGCGGATGACTGCTTTATCCGTGCCCTCGATATCGATCCGGAAAATCCTGAAGCCCTGACCATGCGGGCGTCTGTCCTCCGCCTCGTCGCCCTTCAGAACCAGGATCCCATGCGGTGCCTGGAAGCAGTCGAGATCTGCAACAAGACCTTAAAGACCCATCCTGAGTACGGGCCGGCCCTCCATGAGAAAGGGATGGCACTCTGGACCCTGGGAAAACGTGACGAAGCAATGAGCCTGTTTGAGCAGGCGAAAAAGATACATGCATCATACCAGTACCCCTGGGATCTGAAAGGGCGGTACCTGTTCGAAAAGAGGCAGTACCATGAAGCAATCGAGGCATATGAAGAGGCACTCGAGAAAAAACCCCAGGACCCGGATCTCCTCTTTTCCATGGGCCGGGCTCTCATGAAGATCGGGGGGTACCACTCTGCCATCCAGTTCTTTAAGAAATGCCTCAAGATTCGTCCTGATTACACCGCTGCATGGCTGCTCCTTGGCAACTCCTACAAGGTCTTAAACCAGTTTGATGAGGCGATAGATGCCTACGAAGAGGCGATGGAACTGGATCCGGGCAGCACCAAATATCGCAAGTATATCGCCGATGTATACCTCGTGATGGGGAAAGAGGCCCTGTATAAGGAAGGAAAACCCCAGGAGGCCATTGAATACTTTGATAAGACCATCAGGATGATCGCAAATCACATCACTGCCTGGTTCTCAAAAGGGGTGGCCTATAAAAAACTCGGGGCATACCGGAATGCAACGGCATGTTTTCTCAGAGTGGTGGAGATGGACCCTCAGAACGGGCATGCCTATTATGAGATGGCCCAGATCCTTGAAAAGACCGGGAATAATGAGGAGGCGATCCGGTGTTACCTTGAGACGATCCGGTGCGACCCGTCCCATACCGATGCCATGTATAAGGTAGGAAACCTGCTCATGGAAGGCGGGGACTATAAAAACGCCATCGCCTATTTTGACCGGGTTCTTGATAAGATTCCGGAGTCGTCGGTAACCTGGTTTGCAAAGGGAAAAGCACTCCAAAGACGGGGACAGCAAAAAGATGCTGACCGGTGTTTTGAACGGGCTTCAAAACTTGCGACGCGATAGGTCAGATATCAAAGCCCAGCTTATTTGGTGCAGGAACAACCTGTGGTCCGTTAAATTCTGGATTTCCATACAGGTATTCAACGATCAGCTCGGCAAACCTCTTTGCATCACTCGGATCACGGGCAGTCACCAGCCGGTCCAGGAAGACAAACGGCTTATCCTCAAACTTCACGTCCATCTTCATCATCTCCCTGATAGGAGCTCCGGATATGACCGTTGCAGGACGCTTTTTTAATATACCTGCCCGTGCCATGACCACCGGTGCTGTACTGATGGCCCCGATGACCTTGCGGTGAATCCGGAAGATCTTCACCAGCTCAAGAAGGTCAGGGTTATTCCAGAAATGGGCCTGGGCTCCATGTCCTCCTAATATGGCAAGGGCGTCAAACTCATCCTCTCTGGTCAGGATGACCTCCTCAAAACTTAAGGGGACATACACCCGGCCACCAAACGTACCCTTGGCCTGCCCTTTTTCCCTTGACACAAACTCATACGGGATCTTATTCTGATCAAAAACCGCCATGACCTGTGCCAGTTCCTTGTCATGGTACTGGGTTGGGGGGACTGCTATCAGGATTTTCATAGAAAAAATCAGGTGGTGGATTCTGATGAACCGCCACTCAGGTAGTCAGCCATATCCGGTGTGATATATCCAAGTTCACCCAGACCAAATGTGCCTTTCTCCACTTCACCAAACTTCGGGAAGTCAGGAAGCGTACTGTTGGTATTATTCGGGATGATATCATCAAAGTATCCGATGGCTTTCTCAGCCTGATCATAATACTTCTTGGATTTCTCATAATTCTCCTCACCATTAGAGACAGATGAGACATAGGTCCGGTCATTGATATATGCCTCATAAAAGTCCCGAGCCTGTGAGATCAGATAGAAGAATGCATCAATGTAATTCGCCTTAGTATAGAAGTCCTCTGCGACATTCATACTGAGGAGATCCATATAGGTGCTGTCTGCCCAATCAAGTCCTTCACCAGTCAGGAAGCGATGACCCGGAGACATTTCTGTCTTGTCATTGGTTGGATCATCATCAGGGAGCCGTGCCCGATCAACATAATCCTCAAACCAGCGGATAGTTTTTGTCTTGAACTTCTCGGTCTGATCATCAGCAGATGAGTCAGGAGCCTTCTGGGTCATCGGAATGGCAATATCCAGACCTTCAAGGGTGTCGCCCTGCTGCTCTGCTTTTTCTTCAGGCATCGGTTCCCCTGCCGGCGGGAGAGTGAACATAGTCATATTCGGATAGAGATCCTTGATCTTGTTCCAGAACTCGGCAGCGACCTGACGGTACTGATCTGCAACGGTATAATATTCAGAACCATCCGTTGTCTTTGAGACGGATTTTAAATAAGCATGATAATCAGTATAGGTCTCTCCTGCCTTGGAGGTATAGTAGAGATATGCCGCGATGTTATGTGCGTTGGGGTAGAGATCCGGACTGACGTTCTCCATAATCAGCCGGTAGTAGGCGTCAGTCACCTCACTCAGCTTTGTCCCGGTCGGGACAGAAGAGTTTGATATCTTTCCGATGATCTTTTCAGCCTCACTCGTGAATGCTTCGTCATTGTAGGGTTTCGCATCAGAAGGGGCCTTCATACTCAGGGGCATCAGTTCAAATGTGGGTGCAAATCCGGCGCTGCAGATGGATACACAGAGCACCAGAGCAGCGATGCCGGTCAATATAAGATATACGCTGCGTTTCATACCCTCAGTCATCATATAGGCAACTCAAAAAGGTTTCCTATTGTGATTGAAAGGACTGGTTATGCCGGTTGCGCCTGATAACAGATATAGCCATACCAGTCTAACCCTCAGGGAAACAAGGTGGGCTGTGTGGCGGACGAGAAACAGGTTGAAGCAATAAAGGGAGGTGTCGCTTCATGGAATCAATGGAAGGCAGAAAATCCGAGGAAACGACCGGATCTAAGAGGGGCTCACCTGACAGGCCTCTCCCTTGATGGGATCAACCTGAACGGGGCCCGGTTATCTGAAACTGACTTTGAGTTTTCCAGTTTGAGAAAAGCAAATTTTGCCGGGGCAGACCTTACCAGGGCAAACCTTTCCAATACTGACCTGACCGATGCGATATTTCTCAATGCAAATCTGCAGGGGGCACGACTTACCGGGGCAACGGTCACCAGGGCAGATTTCCGGGGCGCAAATGTTGCCGGGGCAGATCTCAGGCAGATAAAGCGCGGGCTCTGATCAGGAGACGATAGAATATACGGTGGTCCGTTCTGCAAGGACCCTGCCCAGGTCGGCACACATATGCTCCATCTCTTTTGGATCCAGGTATTCACTCATCCCGCCTCCCGCTTCCCCGGTGACATCATCTAAGTACATCGTCCCGGCCAGGTCATCCGCACCGGCCAGTAATGCCATCTGTGTCATTTTCACTCCCAGTTTCGGCCATGACACCTGGATATGGTCAAAGTTGTCCAGAAAGAGCCGGCAGACCGCGGTTGTCACCAGATCATCCCGTCCGGTCGGCCCATACTGTACCAGACCTTTCTCATACAGGGGCGTCTTCTGATGGATGTACGTAAGAAGGACCATCTCGGTAAATCCGCCGGTATCATCCTGAATCGTCCTGATACGGTCCAGGTGTTCTGCACGATCCCGGGGAGTCTCCGTAGATCCATACATAATGGTTGCCGTTGACCGAAGACCGCGGCCGTGTGCTTCCCGTGTTATCCGCTCCCACACATCAGTCTTCACTTTTGCCGGACATATCGTCTTTCTGACATCATCGACCAGGATCTCGGCAGCGGTCCCCTGAAGGGTGCCAAGACCTCCCTTCATAAGACGGTCAATGACCTCTGATGTCGGAAGATTCTCCTTTCGTGCGACAAAATCCACCTCATCCGGGGAGAACGCATGAATGTGCACCGACGGATACACCTCATGGACCCATCGCATGAACAGAAGGTACGTCTCCAGAGTAAAATCAGGATGCACCCCGGAGAGAAAACAGATCTCAGAGACCTTCCGCTCTTTTGCTGCCCGTACCTGCTCCTTTACCTCCTCCTCTCCAAACAGGTATGCTCCCGGGCTGTTCTTTGTCCGGCCAAACCCGCAGAATCCACAGAGGTTCTTACAGATATTCGTGATATGGATATTCTGGTTTCTGACAAAGGTCACCCGGTTTCCGTTCTTCTTCCTGCAGAGCTCATCTGCAGCACGAAAGAGATCAAACACCTCATGGCCCGTGACTGAAAACAGGAATGCTGCCTCATCCACGGTGAGGCGATGACCGGCAAGAGTGTCAGATAAGAGGGTCTGCAGATGCATGGGTCAGACCTTCCTGCCCGATTTCATCTCCTCCTCCCGCTTTGCCCGGTTTCGGAGATAGAGTTCATGAAGGACCATGATGGCGACCACGATGATGATAACAGGAACAATATTGAGGGGGAGGTATCCGACCAGGGGAACCTGATACATGGCTTTCCCGATGATCCATTCTTTTTTGACCGGTTCGATGGGTCCGCCCAGGTTGCGGTAATTTGACCATCCGACCTGATCGATCACCGGGTTATTATCACCTTTGGTAATATATCCTGCATGAGGAGCGGTATACGTCCCTGTTCTCTGGCCAGCAGTAA
>NZ_JAIWNS010000177.1 GCF_020216685.1 Methanospirillum hungatei
GTCCGGTTTCGAAGCAGCGAGTCGGTCTTCTCACTCGTTGCCACAATGATATCATTCTCGCCAAGGTATGCATCGGTCCGGTCAAGATCACCGGTGGCGATACCCACCCTGATGACCCCTTTCTTTGAGAACTCATCATACTTTTCAGAGGCAAGTGCCCTGAGTGGTACAATATAAAGACATTTTCCCCCTGCGGCTATCCGGGACCACATCGCCATCTCGGCAAGGAGGGTCTTCCCACTGGCGGTCGGAATTGATATTAAGAGATTTTTCCCCTCCAGTAATCCCTTCTCCACACATTCCGCCTGTGGCGGGTACAGTGTCCTGATCCCTTTTGCATGACAGGCTCTGATAAAAGGGTCGGGGAGGGGGAGTGATGCAATCTCCATGGATTCACCAGCGGAACGGGAAAGAAGAGGGCATGAATGTCCTGTTAGTAGTAGTAACTGATCATATCCTGTTTTAATTCACGGCGTTTCTTCTCAAGGAATGAGAAGACCGATTCATGTGACACTCCTTTGATGAGCATCTCAACCGCTTCCCTGGCTATCTTCACCTGTTCAACGGTGCCGATGATACCAACGGTCTTGCCATATACGGATATCTCTGTCGCTGTCATATCCTGGATCTGGGCCCGTGACCGGCCGTCACGTCCGATGATTCTCCCCCGTATCCGTTCAATTTTTGAGTCGCTTCCGGCATATTCAGAGAGTTCGATGATCTCAAGATAGAGGTCAGGATCTTCAAGTAATATTGCTGCCCGTTCAGGAGAAAATCCCCGGGCTATTGCCTTTACGGTCTCAACGGCCTGGATAAACCCGTCTGCATCCTCACCCTCGATACTGACCAGCCCCTCCTCACTGTCAACCTGTATCCGCGTTTTTGTCTTCTCCTCAATCTCCCTCTTCGTCAGCCCTTTCTTTCCAATAAGAACCCCTATTCGTTCCTGGGTTATCCGTGTTTCCTGTTGCATAAGTACTCCAAAATTACTCTGAAATGTGATTATTGTAGTGATGAACCGCAGAGCTCCCAAAGCGTGTCTGATACCTCAATGGTAGTGCACCGCTCATGAAAGAACCGGTTCAGTTGTTCCAGATCCCGTTTTAAAAAACCCGGAGCATGGGGGTGATCCAAGGTTACTGCCTGACCCATATCAATCAGGTATGGATGTCCTTTGCCATAGAGGATGTTATATTCTGAAAGATCCCCATGAACCAGTTTTGCTTTCTTCCAAAGAATCCTGATATCCTCCAGTATCTCGTCATAAACCGCCTGGGCATCTTCATATTCTGCAAGTCTGAGCTGAGGATATGCCCCATGCTCATCTCCCAAAAAATCCATGACCAGAACATTCCGGTCAAAAACCAGAGGGTGAGGCACCAGTATTCCGGTCTCTTCTGCACGTTTCAGGTTTGAAAACTCTTTTCTGGTCCAGGCAAAAATTACATCCCTCCTGCTTTTCCCGATATTAATAAATCTCCGGTCAGCAGTGATGTAATCCTGCATCTTTTTAAAATTCGCAGTCCGCGTCAGGTATATCTTGACCGCCACAGGAGTTCCGTCCCGGTCGGCAAGATAGACATTCGCCTCTTTCCCGGTGGATATGGGCCCCCCCATCGCCGTTATCCACCCTTTTGAAAGAAGTTTATAGAGGCCAAGGAGGGTGTACTCATCAAATACATCATCCCTGACCTTCAGCTGGTCAAGTCCCTTTATTTTGGTCCTGAGTTCATCGACCTTCTTATCAAATTCATCAGTCTGTCGATCTCTCAAGAACTCACCCTGAACTTATTTAAGATACTCACGGACCGGTGCCAGAATGGTAATCAGACTTTCTGCGACTGCTGTTTTCAGATCGGCCGGATGAATCTCACCATTGGCATAGGCCTGTTCCATCTCTTCATAGGATCCAAAGGTCCGGTTGCCACCGAACTTCTCTGGTCGTTCAATGGCCACGGTATCAAGTCGTGGGAAGATATGATGCTGCAGGATCTGCAGAACCGGGTTGTCTTCAATCTCCGGAGGACAGAACGCCTTTTTCATCTTTCTCCTGATATCCTCCTCCGACTCTGCCACGGATATATAATTGCCCTGGGAAGAGGACATCTTCTTTCCGTCAAGTCCGTGAAGAATGGGGACATGAATACAGACCGGTGAAGAGTAATTCTTCGATGGCAGGTACTCACGAGCCAGCATATGGATCTTCCGCTGATCAATTCCGCCAAGGGCAGCGTCAACACCAAGCATGGCAATATCAGCCATCTGCATGATGGGGTACACCATCTGCGAGACGGTCGGGTTGTCCATCTGCCGTCCGACCTCATCCATACTCCGCTTGGCACGGTTTAAGGTGATGGCCTGGGAGAGTTCATGGACCAGAATCTGGTATTCAGGGGAGAGCTGGAAACTGGACCCGAGGACATATTTGATGTCAGTCAGACCCAGCCCTTCAAAACAACGGCGGTTATATTCTGCGAGTTTTTTAACCTCTTCCATCGTTCCTTTCCGGTTCAGGAAAGCGTGGAGATCGGCAAGGAGAACAGTGACTTCAAAACCTGCATCTCTGAGATCAATCAGTTTATTGATAGTAACCAGGTGCCCAAGATGGATCTCTCCACTTGGCTCATATCCTGCGTAGACCTTTCTGACCGGACGGTCAAGGAGGGAACGCAGTTCCTCGTCAGTAACGACCTCGACCGTGTTCCGTATTACACGGGCGTATGTATCCATTCTGAGGAGGTTTGTATTGAATAGAGATAATAGGATGAGTGATTAGAGGGCAGTAAACTGCATCGCCTCGTTGGTCATCCTGATTGAAGTCTCCGGGTCTGTGACTATGCCCATCATCGCGCGGATTGCATCCACGTTCTCAATTACAACATCAGCCTCCTGGTGGATAGCCTGGAAGAAGAAGAGTTCCCTTCCGACCATATTCACCGATGCCTCAAATATGCCGTTTTCCCATAAGTCAGAACGTGGCCGGCCCATATCCATGACGTACTCTTTTAGTTCTGCCGTGCTCTTGATTGCAGTCTTTGGCTGGACAAGACCAATCCGGTTGTGGCTGCGCATGACGGCGAGCACGTCATCACGACTGACTTCCTTTTTCAGTTCAATGGTGATGGCGTGCATGTGCATCTGGGTCGTCGGCACGATCATAGCCATGGTGACAATATCGATGTGGGGAAGCACGGTGTTGACATCCGGCCCGTGATGGCTGGGAATGGTCGGTGGGTCAAGGACGACCGCATCTATTGGGCCCTTCTTGACGACATGGGGATCTGCTCCTCGTCTGACCATGACCGCCCGGACTTTTACAACTCCGAAGGCATCATCCATCGCCTTGATCACCCGACACAGGCCGGTGGTGTTGCAGGATACAACCCTTACAAACTGTCTTCCGATCGCATCCTTGTAATTTGCGTGGGCATTGAATGAGAAGCCTGCAACCTCGTGATCTTCACCGCCCTGCCAGATGGCCTTCACCCCGGCTTTCTCATAGAGTGCCTTATTTGATTCGCCGACCCCGCCCGGTGTTCCGTCTACCACGATGTCAGCCTTCTTCAGCATATCTTCAACTGAACCTGCAACCGGGATTCCAGCTTTTGCAAATGCATCCTTCTTGCCCATATCAGCGATGTATATCGGGTACCCTCTCTGGACTGCAATCAGAGCCTCTGCTGATGGTTTGGTCTTCGATACCCCGATGATCTCCATATCTTTCTGGGCAGAGACCGCATCCGCAACACGCTTTCCGATGGTTCCATATCCATTAATTGCTACTTTGATCATGTGTGGACCTCAGGTGGGTGAGTTTTGTATCTGCTTTATAAACTGATTATAGTATCTCATATCAGATCTTCGCTCTGGTATGCTCACGTTTCGTCATTATTTCTGCCTGGTTCCTTTGTTCCACCTTCTCATGGTTCGGGTGCATCTTTCAGAAAGTCCTGCACCTTTGGCCAGGGTCCTTGTTCAGCATAGATTTGTACCACACAAACCAGGGATTGTCAGCAAATCCGATGATATTCTTCATCACGATCTGGCCGATGACGAGCGGCAGGATCGGCATCACGCCAAGGAATGCGATGACAACAAAGATCACAGAGTCGAGAGTCAGACTTATCACATCGGTTGCACCTGACCGGAGCCAGACATATGGGTTGATAAGCGTGCTCTGTCGAAACGCCTTTTCGCGTGCGAGGAAATGTTCCTTGATCCTGGCAAAGATGAACGCGTCGATATGTGAGCACAAAAGGAACGAGATCCAGCTTGCGAGAGTAACCCGTATTCCCACTGAGAAGATGGACTGCCAGGCCTCCTCGTACGCAAAGTATGGTGCCGGAGGGAACCCGTTGATAATGAAGACAAAAATGACCCAGATAACCTGCGAAGCAAATGCAATCAAGATAGCGGCATGGGTCATCTTCTCACCATATACTTCATTGATCATATCGATGACCTGGGCAACGAACGGATAGATAAGAACCCCTGCCGGTGCAAAGATTACTGCAAATCCGAGATTAACCTCAATGATCCTGGCGGCAACAATCTGGGCCGTTGTAAGATATATAATATAAAAACCGACAAGTGCTGAAAACGCATACTGCGGGGTTTTACGGATGATGTACACGGAAAGATACGTAACAAGCGTGAGACTGAAAAACCAGCAGATCCAGGAGATCATATCTTCCTGCTACACCTATTGGTTCTCGTAATACAATTGGGTATGCCAGACGATGAGCAGGACCGAACCTGTTTATGGTGCCGAAATCCCCTATCTATATTTCAGATCCCCAAAAAAGGGAGAATCTTCACGTATCACCCTATCGAATTCCCTCAGGTCTTGTTCTATCCCATCGCAATATATATAATAAATCTCTCCCTATTCTTCGATTACGGCATGAAACGGTGGACAGCATGAATATCTCGGAAAGACGATTGCACAAAAGAAGAGGGCACCATGCATAGATCTCCTGTGTGTATCCCCCTCCTCTTCCTCATTCTCCTTGCCACCTTCCCTGTTATGGCAGAGACATGGACCGTCTGCCCGTCTGGGTGCAGATTTTCGTCTATACAGGAAGCGATCACTGCAGCCTCTGACGGGGACACCATCGTCGTCCAGAGCGGGACCTATGACGAGGCAGTCAGGATAGACCGGTCGATCACCATCGTGGGCATGGATACCGGTGGGGGCCTGCCGGTCGTCGGTCGGGAGAGTCAGCCGGTCGCAGTCACCATATCCGCACCAGACGTGGTCCTCGCGAACATCTCGGTCGAGAAGGCAGACGAGAGAGCACTCGACCTTCTGGCAGATCGGATCAAGGTGGAGAACGCCACCTTCCTGCACCAGCCGGATGACCCCTCCATGCCGGTCATTACCGGATCAGGGCTCTCTTCCATTGAGATCAGTCGCTGCCGGATACATTCGTCCGGGCGTTTTGGGATCGTGCTCGAAAACTCCAGCGAGATCTCCATCGCGGAGAATGCAGTCACCCTCGACCCCAATCCAGTCTATTGTGGCATCGGGATCGTATGCTCCTTCGAGAACACGGGGACCGTCTCCTCCGGCGTCCGTGTTCTCGGAAACGTCCTTGAAAACGGGGGAATTGAGATCTCCTGCGGAAACAGCGACCCCTCGGTACCCACCCGGCTTTACTCGGTCTCGATTCTGGAGAATACGGTCCTGCACCCTTCTGGATACGGCATAATGGTCTTTGGATCCGTGGACGATCTGGATAAGACCACAGGAGATATCTTCCACCTCTTTGACGTGGATGTATCAGGAAATAGTGTCGAAGGTTCTCATAATCCGGTGGCAGATATCAGGCTGGAAGGATTGAAGGGGGGTTCTATCACCCGCAATACTGTCAGGGACTCGTCAGGAGTCAAAGCCGGTATCCTTCTTGATAAGCTCGACTTCGTCTGTATCGCCGATAACACCGTCCGGGACTGCAGTTTCAATCCCGACGAATGGGGGACGGGGTTTGACCTCTATACCATCACCAACTCGACCCTTTCCCGGAATACACTCAGCGGTGTTTCTCCCTGCACCTTCGACTATGCCCCTGGTACCAAATTCCTCCCTAACCTCACCTTCGATCAGACCAACACTGCAGATGGCCGGCCGGTACTATACTTCGAGGGGCAGCAGGGGATCACAATCGATTCGCAGGATCCCGCGATGGTCGTCCTCATGAGCTGCCGGGACGTGCTTGTCAAAGACTGCAGCATCAGGGATGGCGGGCTCGGCCTTGGAGTGTACAACTCTTCAGGGACGACCATCTCGGGCTGTCTTTTTGAAGATCAGAACAGAGGCATCATGCTGATCAATTCAACGGACTCGGTCATCTCTGATAACGGGTTCGTTGGTCCTTTCCTCGGGCTCGGAATCGGAAACAACAGGAACGCTACGATCATAGCAAACGACTTCTCCGGATATGCGGACACCGGGATAACGGTCCACTGTTCCTCCGCAGATGACGTCCTGATAACCGGGAACACGTTCTTTGGGCAGAACCAGGACACAGGTCAGGGGATCGCGGTCGTCGACGCGTATGCAAAAGGCGTCACCATCAGCGGAAACATGATCGAAAACAACGCCCGCGGTATTCTGCTCCTGTTCGCGGAAGATGCATACACCCTCTCTAACACGCTCAGGGAGAACAGTATCGGGATGAACATGAACGGTGCGAGAGACTGCCTCATGGAGAGCAATACCATCTCAAACAGCCGGGACGATGCATTCGGGTTCCTGCTGTCCAGTGGCTACCGTCCCGGGTTGGGCCCGACCTTCAACAACACCTTCTCAAACAACTACATCGAGAGCGCCATCCCCCTCCTCGTCGAGTATCTCGACGATGATGATCCAGAAGCACGATCTGCTGTGGGAATATCAGGAGAGGACTGCAGAGGATCGGTCATCGGCTCCTGTGCCATGACTGCAAGAAAGGCTGTATCTGGCCCATCATGGGCGAATGATAGGGAGTTGGTCTGGCAGGTCGATGAGGAGGATCTTATCAATACCTGGAACATAACAAAAACTTCCGGCCAAAACATCCTCGGTGGCCCGTACATCGGAGGAAATTACTGGGCGACACCAAACGGGACTGGGTGGTCGCAGATAACAGCTGACCGTGGTGACGGCTTTTGTAGAGCACCGTATGTGTACAATGCAAACAACACAGATCATCTCCCGCTTCATACCCGAACAAAACCCCCATTCTTTGCCGACTTTACCGTCGACCCCATCTCGGGCACGGCCCCCCTGACAATCCGTTTTAATGATGCATCGGATGGAGATGCCTTAAAGCGCCTGTACCGGTTTGGGGATGGGGTATTCTCTCCCGATAAAGACCCTGTGCACACCTACCAGAGGCCAGGTATCTATACGGTCAGCCTGACCATATGGGGTCTTGAAGACAGGAACATCACCTCACAGACGACGGTCAGGGAGGGCTACATCACGGTCATGGATCCCATAAAATCCATGGGTGAGGGGGTATACACCTTCGGGCAGGGATCCCGTGCATCCGAACGAAATACAACATCTGCCTCCCCTTCCCCTGAAGGGTATCCGTTTCCGGTGAAGGACCGTGCATGGTGACCGGAGGGATGCAGCTCATACATGCGATAAGGACTGGTATGACCGGTCCTGATCATGGTATGGTCATGACCTCAACCGGCATCAGACTCCCCTCTTCTGCTGTAAGAGAGGAGATAAGAGAGAGGATCTCCTCATGAGGATCAGAGGAGTAATAAAAGAGATGCCCCTCGCAGGAGCAGTCTGATGATCCAAATCCCACAATGACGGTCCCGGTCATATGCCGGGCAAGATGGCATTCAATCCTCTCTTCGGTGTGGATACATAAGGCCCGGACTACCTGAAAACAGGGAGAAAGCAGGAGTGAGTCAATATGCCAGCGTGGTCTTTTATTTTTTTCACAATTCAGTCTGAAATGTCGCAGTACCCGGCAAAACCCTCCTGGTCCTAAAGCAGATCCGACATATGCATGCCATCCGCCAGAAAATGTTCTCTCTCCCCGTGTTCCTACCTGAATCCTGCATTCATCATTCTTCAAAATGAGGATGTATGCTCCCTTATCCATATGCTGACTGTATGAGGGCTGCAGCCGCCTTGATAAACCGCTCTCCGTTCTCCCGTGCAGGAATTCCATGACCCGGGTAGAGACCCCCCACCTTCAGTTGGGTCAGTTTCTGTAGTGAGTCGGAGAGAACACTCCTGCTTCCTCCTGGAAAGTCATACCGTCCGAATGCCCCGTCAGAAAAGACAGTATCACCGGAGATAAGTTCTGCTGATCCTCTGTCATACAGACAGATGCTTCCCGGTGTATGGCCGGGGGTGTGGATGATCTCATACCCTTCGATCACTTCCCCCCCATGGAGGATGATATCCGGGATGATCCCGGGAGAATGCTCTCCGAAATGCATTGCAAGGCTGAGGTTATCATTTATCAGCCCTTCTGCGTCAGCCTCATGAATACAGATCTTTGCCCCGGTCATCTTCTGCAATGCCGGAAGGTAGGCGATATGATCAAAATGACAATGGGTCAGGATGATATGGGTGATGGTGTTTCGATGCGCCTCTATTGCCATCGGGGTCACACCGGCGTCAACCAGAACCGTCCCCCGTGCAACATAGGCATTTGCATACATCCCCCTCCCTGGGATGAATTTTACTGCCATGTGACTATCATATTCCCCGGCATACAACAAGTAGGATATGGTACCTACCCGATATTCCCTTCCTGATACCTCAGTTCTGAATACAATAGCTCAGGCTGAATCACTCGATACTGACCGTTTAATCAGACTGATACAGGCGGGAAGGGTGGTAGTCCCCCGAAATCCAAGACGACCAAACCCCCCCTGTGCCATCGGTGAAGGATGTAAAGTCAAGGTCAATGTTAACGTCGGCACGTCCCAGGGTCTTTGTGATCCAGCCCTTGAAAAGGAGAAAGCAGAGGCAGCGATCCAGAACGGTGGCCATACATTGATGGATCTCTCGACTGGGGGAGATCTGCCCGCTATCCGCCGTATGGTGCTTTCATATCCGGTACCGGTCGGGACCGTTCCTATCTATGAGGCCGTCAGAAGGGCAGGGTCGGTCCAGGATATTGATGCAGATCTCCTGTTCACTGTCATCCGCGAGCACTGCAGGGACGGGGTGGATTTCCTCACCCTTCACTGCGGGGTAAACCAGGATGTGCTCCGATCCCTTCGGGAAGATCCGCGCCGTATGGGGGTTGTGTCACGGGGCGGATCATTCCATGTCGCGATGATGGCAGCACAGGAAGAAGAAAATCCGCTCTGGAGTGAATTTGATTACCTGTGTGAGATACTTGCTGAATACCAGGTCGTAGTCAG
Organism: Methanospirillum hungatei; assembly: GCF_020216685.1. Taxonomy (GTDB): domain Archaea; phylum Halobacteriota; class Methanomicrobia; order Methanomicrobiales; family Methanospirillaceae; genus Methanospirillum; species Methanospirillum hungatei_B. Next base: position 9,388 of record NZ_JAIWNS010000177.1, read on the forward strand.
CCTGGGTGACGGGATGCGTCCGGGCTGTCATGAAGATGCCGCACGTGAGGCAAAGACGGTTGAATATCTGAACCTTGGCAGGCTTGCACGACGGGCCCATCACCTCGGTATCCCCCGGATGATTGAAGGGCCGGGTCACATGCCCCTTGAACAGATAGGATACAATGTCCGGATGATCAAGGAACTGACTGATCATGCCCCGCTCTACCTTCTTGGCCCGCTGGTCACCGACATTGCATCAGGGTATGATCATGTGGTCGGTGCGATTGGTGGTGCCATTGCCTGCAAGCATGGGGCAAATTTCCTGTGTATGGTATCTCCAAGTGAACACCTTGCTCTCCCCCGGGTTCATGATATAATTGAAGGGACCCGGGCCTCTGTTCTTGCAGCACATGTCGGGGATCTGCTTGCCGGAAGAGAAGATGCACGAGACCGTGAGATTATGATGGGAAAGGCACGGCAGGAACTGGACTGGGAGAAACAGTTCAATCTTTCATTGTTCCCTGACGTGGCAAGAAGTATTCATGACCGAGACCCGGAGAAGGAGACCTGCTCGATGTGTGGTGACCTGTGTGCGGTGAAGATGGTCCGTGATCTCTTCATGGCTCCGGATGATGATGGAACAGCGTGAGAAGGGTTGAGATGAAGGAAAGACTTACATGGAGTGAATAAAACGATGACAGTCAAACTGAAAATTCATAATTTTGGCCCCTATAAGGAGGCGGAAGTTCCATTAAATCCATATTAAAATTATTCTGCGTAAATGATTAATATTTATAATATTTAATAAATCACAAAGATATCTATTCGACAATCTTAAAAATCTGCGTTTAATTCCGCAAAATGATAAATACGCACCACTATCTGCGTTATTATCTGGCTTCATATCAAAGAAAATTGCATGAACAAAGAAAAAGGAGACTGGGGGTAATACCAACCCCGGTCTGCACTATCAATCATGATCCCCACCCAAAAAATGTATGGACCAATATCCGTCAGTCAAGGAGTTTTCACATGAATCGGGTTTTTCGTATTCAGTGAAATGAGCTAAAAAAGATCTCAGGCAATAATGTCCTTCAATGAAAAAAGGTTTAGGCGAATTTCTCTGCTGCCATCTCAATGTCTTCGGCTTTGAGCGTCTTCCGACCGGCATGGCTGGAGAGTTTGTTTGCTTCCCTTACAAGTTTTGCCAGGTAATTTTCAGCATGTTCAACAAGTGCCTGGGTAGCATCTGCACCCACACGTTCAGCTCCATTGTTCTTTGCGACACGGGCAACGGCTGCAAGTGGTAAATCTGCCATAATATATCAAGGATTAATATATGAAGTATAGTATTAATAGATTTTGCTCATATTTTTGCTAAATCTTATGATATCATGCCTGGTATTGAAAGGGTATATAAATAAATTCATTCGTCTTCTGATAGATGGTTGAGCGTGGATTTCTTCTCCGCGACCTGAACAGATCCGCACATTGACTCTTCCGGAAGTCTGAAGTACCCTGAAAGGATTGATGGTTGCAACCGGTTGCAACTGTTGAAACTGGGAGAAATTTTAAATTTCGTCTAAAATTTTCTGGGTTTCCACTCACAGGATTTTCTCACAAAACCAGATGCAACCCATAAGAAATCGCCTGATTAATCATCTATCCTGGTTATGATTTTTTTTGAGAAAAAACTGCACAAAAAAAAAAAAAAATTATTTCAGACTGTTTTCCAGTGGTTTTAGCCATATACCTTTTAACCTGTTTCAAGCAACACTGGTATGTCACACAGAGCCCTGTGAAAAACC
>NZ_JAIWNS010000178.1 GCF_020216685.1 Methanospirillum hungatei
GTGAATAAATCTCCAACGCGGACGGTAACCTGCAGTGATATGTTGGAAAGAAGAGATATGTTCTCCGTATATATGATACTTTAATCTGAATACAGATGCCCTGCTCCAGCGGAGATAATAGGATACCATTTTTGTGATGATCATGAGCAATACGTTCATTCAGGTAGGTCAGCATCCCTGCCCCGTATCCTTCTCTGATCAGGGTATCTGATGAACAACGCAAGAATCGGCGATAATGCGGTTGGAATTATCATGAGAAACATCGCATCCGGAAGGGAACCCATATTATCAGCAGCCCAGCCGATGATCGCTGCTCCGATACCCCCAACCCCCACACAAAGACCTAAGGTAAGACCTGAAGCAAACCCTACGGAATCAGGCAGAAGTTCCTGCATCATAGTGACCGAGGTGACATAACAGAAACATGCAAAGAATGAGTACATAAAGATACCACTATACATCAGCCATCCCTGACTTAGAAAGATAAGACAAAAAAAGGGAACTGCAGCTGCAAAGCCGAACACCAGCATATTTTTCCGCCCATATCTGTCTGAAAGATATCCTCCGGCAATCTGGCCGGCAACACCTATAAAAAGCATTATTGTGACGATAAGTGATGTGGTTATAGTGTCCATACCATGCTGTCCGAGGATTAAGAGAGCCGGGAGGTAGGTAATTATTCCAACATAAGTCCAGGCTCGAAGAGAACAGAGAAATACCACAAGACCGGCAGGAACCCACCAGTATCTCTCCTTTTTCTGCTTTGATACTGGCTTTTTCCTCTCATAATGAGCAGATACTAAAGTATTGAATTTTTTATCAACAGAATAGATCCAAACTGCTCCCAGTATCCCAGGAATTACCAGCCATGCGATGCTGGATAGCCCGAAGAAGGTTATCATTACTCCAGCGATGAGTGGGCCTATTGAGTAACTGATACTTCCACTTGTTGTAAAGATCGAGTTAAATATACCTCTCTTCTCTATTGGACTGAGCCGATACACTGATTCCATCGCTGCCGGGTGGAACAGTGCATTCCCAAGTGCTGCACCTGAAACCAGGGCCAGCATAAGAAGATAGTTATTTGTCAGGACTGCGAGGGATATCCCGGCACTTGATAGCAGTACGCATATCCATATGGGTACCTTTTTTCCAGTCCTGTCGCTGAACAGCCCTGCAACCGGCTGAACTAATGATGATGTCACATTATAGGTAGTTACCATAAATCCTGCCAGAAAAAATGAGAGATTCATATTAGTAATCAGGACCGGAAGAATGATGGGCAGAAATGGTGAGTAGAGATCTACCAGGAAATGCCCCCCGATACTAGAATAAATCTTCTTTTTAGATTCTGTTACCATGGATGAAATCTCTCAAAAAAATAAGGGAAAAAGGAGATTATGAGATTTGTGGGTAGATGAATATCCCGTCCTTCTTTACATCAAGACCCGGCACTTTCAGGAACCGATCTACATACTCCTGATGGATTGCATAAGGATCAATATCAGAAAGTTGATCCGGATAGAGAGCTTTTGCCATGTATAAGGCTCCAAGACAGTTGCTGTGTGAGACGATATTCACATCAAGGAGATAGACTTTGTTATTCTTGACCGCATCAAGTTTATCAAATCCAGGTCTGCTCTTTATGCGATCAAGTTCTGCCTGGGCCGCATTCTTGTCAGTATACCCATATCCGAGTGCTTCATCAATGTCTTCCATAACAATAGCTTCCGGATTCTTCGCTATGACCACTTCTGGATCAATCTCGAAGTAGGACGCAGTATCCATGATCTTTCCAGCGGTATCTTTCGTATTCTGGGTCATGGTATCTGCTCCGAGGAACTGTAATGTCTTGATTGTCGGACAATCATTGCCACCACTTCCAAGAGCTCCGTTCTTTCGTGGGTACAGATAAATGACTTTTGTCTTCTCATCTTCAGATAATCCTGCTACCTTGTCATGAATGCTTCCGAGAGTTCCTCCCATCCAGTTGACATACTCTTCTGCAGTTGATGGAGAACCGGTCAGATATCCAAGCATCTTCGAATAACCAAGGCTGTTCTGAATATCACCATGGTAAATCATAGCCAACGGAGTCAAGCCTGATTCCTGTAATTTTTTCATCAGTCCTTCATCAAAATACTGATTATTCACAATCAGGTCAGGCTTGAGAGCAATAAGTGCTTCCATGTCCGGTTCTTCTGCAGAACCCAGATTCTTTTGCTTGCTGATAGTTGGAAGAATAATATCCCGGTTTACGGTATTCTCATCAATTCCTACGATCTTGTCCCCGACTCCGATAACCTGTGCATTTTCTGCGATCATCCGGTCAAGAGTAATGAGCCTTTGTACCGGGGTCTTTACTTTTACTGGTTGTTTGAAGGCATCCTGTACCCACATTTCTGTCGCAGTTCCATCGATGATCTTCTGTACCTGCTCAGCGTCTGCACTATCTACTTTTCCATCCTGATTGGCATCTGCAAGTGGAGTGGATGCTGTTTTTCCAGCGGCAATTTCGTTGATAAGATCAATATCCTGCTGGTCAATGTTCATATCTGAATTCGCATTTCCAAAAATATACAGGGTAAATTCCATCCCTGATGCAGATCCTGTAGTCGTCAGACAACAAAGAGTGAGGAGTGTTAAGAGCACTCCTCCATAGATACACCATTTTTTCATACTAAATCACTACCTATCAATTTATGTTATGATCAAATTTAAATATAGCACAATCATTCATACCTTATTTCAAAATAGTAATATTGCATCCCAACACATTTCTATGAACGATCATCAGGGGGTATCCCTGAGGTATTGTGAGGTCATGAGTCAACATAACCCGGAAAATTCTCAAAGTAATGCTTCAATGTCTGAAATACAATCCTCGTATTATCGGTATCATTCTCGAAAGGTCCTGTTTCTTCTCTCCGTTTCATTTGGAATTCTATTTTTGGTTGGGATAGCGGCATCTTTTGGATCCTATGAGCTGGATCTTGTTACGGTATACACCACAATATTTGCAGGCATTTTTCCCGGGATGGGAATACCAGAATCTGTTGCGAATACAATAATATGGGATATCCGACTCCCAAGAATATCCATGGCCATTGTATGCGGGGCAAGTCTTGGTGTAGCTGGTGCAATACTGCAGGGAGTGCTTCGAAACCCGCTTGCTGAACCATTTACCTTAGGGATATCTTCAGCTGCCGCGATGGGCGCATCCCTTGCAATCATCGGGGGGCTAAAATTATTTGGAGCATACAGTGTGGTCCTCAATGCATTCATAAGTGCATTTCTTGCTACCATGGTCATTTACTCCATTGCAAAAAGTAAAGGAATGACCCCGGAAGCGATAATTCTTGCTGGTATTGCTATCATGTTCCTTTTGGATGCGGTTACGTCATTTATGCAATACCTCGGAACAGCCGAACAGGTACAGGCCGTGGTCTTCTGGATGATGGGAAGTGTATCGGTAGCCAATTGGGAGACTGTTTTTATTGTTTTTTGCATTGCAGTCATAGCCATCCCGTATCTCATCTACAAGGCATCAGATCTCACCATTATAGGAGCCGGAGATGAAACCGCTCACAGCCTGGGAATAAATGTGGAGCATGTACGGATGCGAACACTTATATTTGCTGCTCTTCTCACCGCTTCAGTCACTGCTTTTTGTGGAATCATCGGATTTGTAGGGCTGGTTTCCCCACATATCACAAGGATGGCTATCGGGGGAGATAACCGGTATGTGATTCCAGGATCTGCCCTTGTCGGAGGAATTCTCCTTCTGGGTGCTGATACCGTTGCTCGAACGATCCTTGCCCCAATGATTTTACCAGTGGGTATTATGACCGCCCTTGTGGGTGTTCCCTTCTTTATGTTTCTTTTTATGCGAAAGAGGAAAGAATTATGGTAAATCTAGAAATTAACGATGTCAGTTTCAGTTATCCGGGTGCTGATATTCTCCACAATATCACCTTTTCTATCGGACCTGGAGAGATGACCGGATTAATCGGACCAAATGGATCAGGGAAAAGTACCCTCATTAAATGCATTGATACCATATTAAAACCAAAAGGCTCGATTCTATTAAGCGGGAAGGACATTCTGACTATGCCCCGGGTTGATCTGGCAAAAAGTATCGGACTGGTTCCGCAGCATGGTACCAGTGCAATGGACTCAACTGTCTTTGAAACTGTTCTGATGGGCAGAAGGCCTCATGCTGCCTGGAGAATCAGTGAAGAGGATATTAACAAGGTTGCAAATGCTCTCGAACGTCTGGGTATAGGGGATATGGCAATGAGGGATTTTTCAAGTTTGTCCGGAGGACAGAAACAGATGGTCCTTCTGGCCCGGGCAATATGCCAGGAACCGGAAGTGCTCCTTCTTGATGAACCAACATCAGCCCTAGATATCAGACACCAGCTCGAAGTTCTGGAAATTGTCAATCATCTGGTAAAAGAACGGAATATGTCAGCGATCATTGCGTTACATGACCTGAATCTTGGTGCCCGGTATACTGATTCAATGGTAATGCTTCGGCAGGGTGTTATCTTTTCTGCCGGAAGCCCGGTGGACCTGTATACTCCGGAAATGATTGAAGAGGTGTATGGAGTAAAAGCAGAGATCATTTCAGTTCATGGAAAACCTCACGTGGTTCCGATTCGACCGGTGGAATACGGGCATTTTCATCCGGATGATTACAAAGCAGAAGTCAGCATGGAGATACCGGCCTGAATGTCTCATGCAGAAAACCTCTGTCCCCGGGACATCGGGGATGAGTCACTCCTTTATCAGGTTGCATCACTCTGTATTGATTTCAGGTTTATCCGTCTGATACCCGGCCTGAAGATTCGGGTAGTCCGGACCTTCATTGCTGCTCTTTTGAGCTCTGTAGCCTCGATTCTGTTGCTGTTTTACGTAAGTATTTTCATTTCCGGACTTATTGAGGGGCAATCACCCGGTACCATGTCACCTGTTATCGTTGCAATGGGAGGTATGCTCCTGCTCCGGGTCATATCTGAAGTCTATCGGGAACGTTCAGCTCACGATACCGCCGGTCTGATGAAGCGATCATTGCGATCACTGCTCTATCAGAAAATTCTCTCCTTAGGTCCAGCATACACAGATCAGAAAGATTCCGGATCTATAGCGGCTGTTTTTGTTGATGGAACAGAGCAGCTGGAGCAGTATGTTGCATATTATATACCTTACATCCTGCTTTGCATGCTGGTCCCACTCTACCTTTTTATTGCATTTGCATTGTTAATCGATACCATAACGGCATGTATTCTACTCGTCTTTGTACCTCTGGTTCCTCTCGCAATCATGATATCAAACCGGGAGAGCAGGGTGAAAAGAACAGATGTATGGCGGGATTACAAGGCACTCAGTTCCTATTATACCGAAAGCCTGCAGGGATTACCTACCCTGAAATTATTCAATCAGCATGTTTCCCGAGCCGGTGAGATACGAAAAAAGGCAGAGCAGTTAAGCAGTACCTATGTCAGGCGTCTTCGCATTGGTCTCCTGGTCAGTCTGATAACAGATATGATCCCGTATCTTGGGTATGGTGCTGCCATGCTCTATGTCTGCATACAATTGAGTAGTGGATATATGCAGACCGGACAGGTCATGCTTGTCCTCTTACTCGGTCCGGTTTTCTTTGAGCATATCATTCATCTGGGCCAGTATTATCATAACAGTGTAAATGCGAAGAGTACCATTCAATCCATTCTTTCACTCATTACAAGTGACCCGAGCATCAAAGAACCAGAGAATACACCAATACCCTCCCTTCCCCGTCCATGGTCGATCCGGTTTTCTGATGTGTCTTTTTCATATGAACCTGGCCGTCCGGTCCTGAATCACTGTTCGTTTTCCATACAGGAGGGTGAAATGGTTGCCCTGGTCGGCGCCTCCGGAGCAGGAAAAAGTACGATTGTTGATTTACTCTTCCGGTATTATGATGCAGAACAGGGTGAGATCGAGATATGTGGTCTGCCGATTCGTTCAATTCCTCTTGATCTGCTTCGGAGTCATCTCTCCCTGGTCTCACAGGATACGTATTTGTTCCATGATACCGTGAGAAACAACCTTCTCTTTGGAAACCCTGATGCGAATGATGCTGATATTGAGAAGGCAGTCCAAATCTCCCGCCTTGATGATTTTATCCAATCGTTGCCCCAGGGGTTAGATACTATTGCCGGGGAACGTGGATTACGTTTTTCCGGAGGTGAGAGACAACGGATTGCAATCGGGCGGGCAATACTCAAAGATGCACCGATTCTGATTCTTGATGAACCCACTGCAAGTGTGGATGCAGAGAGTGAACGGCATATCAGGGATGGTATCCGAACCCTCCAGTCAGGACGGACGGTCCTGGTCATCGCTCACCGCCTGTCCACGATACGGGATGCAACCCGGATTCTGGTCATGGAAGGCGGAAGTATTGTTGAGTCAGGAACCCATGAGGAACTGATACAGCACCATGGCAGATATGCAGAACTGGTAAAGGCCCAGGATCTTGCCGGGGGAGCAGCGATTTCACATCAGGGAGGGAGTGTATCATGAGGGGAAGAACCGCATTTTTCCGACTCTTCAAAGTTATTATCCCACAGATACCGATCATAAGTCTGGGAGTTCTCGCTGAGATTCTGAAATACGGGGTAACCCTTCTTATCGGGTTATTGGGTGTCGATCTGTTACGGATGGCACGGGAAGGAGCGGATCCTTCAGTTCTTATCCCCATCGGGGTGCTCATCTGTATTCTGGCGGTTTCCAGAGGAGTGTTTGGATACCTGAGCCCATATCTCTGCCATATCGGTGCATACCGGCTGCTTGCAGATCTTCGGGACCAGTTCTACCGCATCATAGAACCACTTGCTCCTGCAATACTGATGCATCGCCGAACCGGTGATATGGTTTCTGTTGCCGGGAATAATATTGAAACGCTGGAACTCTTCTTTGCTCATACTATCGCTCCGCTGATAACTGCAATCGTCATCCCCATCCTGGTCTTTGTATCGCTCTTTTCTATCCATCCACATATCGCAGTAATATATGGAATCTTCACGATCCTGATACTTACTCTTCCAAGTCTTGCAATGTCTTTGAATAACGAACGGGGGGAGTGGCTTCGTGTGCTGGTTGGCGATATCCATGCATTTCTCATTGACAGTGTGCAGGGGATTCGGGAGATCCTTGCATTCTCACGTTCATCATTCAGATATAATCAGGTAATGGACCTGAATGATGCCTACCAGGAAGAGTACGGCGTATATGTTCAAAAGAATTCGATTATTACCGCGATATACATTCTGCTCCTTTCCGGAGGAATAATTTCACTCCTGGCAGACTCGTCACTCCTGACTGTTGCAGGATCTATCGATCCACTTTACCTTCCGATTGTAGTCTTATTTGCTTCAGTAGGGTTCAGCTCGATGGCGAATGTCATTGAAATATCAAAACAACTCGGTCTGACCCTTGCCGGGGCAAAACGACTCTATGACCTGATGGACTTAAAGCCCCATGTTACTGAACCTGAACAGCCTGTCTGTCCAGACGAGTTTCAACCGTCGATCTCGATTGATGGTGTTTCATTCCGGTATTCTGATACAGATGTTGATGTTTTACAGGATATCTCATTTGATGTTTTACAGGATATCTCATTTGATGTTCCCATGGGAAAGACCGTTGCTCTCGTAGGCATGACAGGAGCAGGGAAGACAACGATTGCACATCTGATCATGCGATTCTGGGATCCTGTTCAGGGAATTATCCGGGTTGGAGGGTATGATATCCGTACCCTCTCCCTTTCATATCTCCGGAATATGGTGGCGATGGTTACGCAGGATATTTTCCTCCTCAACACTTCTATCATGGAAAATATCAGGCTTGGCCGGGCTGATGCATCAGACGGAGAAGTGATGGCAGCCGCTTTGTTTGCCCGGATTCATGAGTTTATCTGTTCTCTTCCGAATGGATACCATACGATAGTCGGTGAACGGGGAATCAGACTATCCGGAGGTGAACGACAACGAATCGCCATAGCACGGGCTGTTTTGAAAAATGCACCCATATTGATCATGGATGAAGCAACTTCCGCCCTAGATACCTGTACAGAACTTGAGATACGAGAGGCTATGAAGGAATTAAGTATGGGAAGAACGGTGCTCATTATCGCCCACCGTCTTTCCACTATCATGCATGCCGACCAGATTCTGGTCCTCAGGGAAGGAAAGATAGTTGAACGGGGAACACATGAGGAATTAATCCGATTAAACCAGGTATATACCTCTTTGATCAAGGCACAGGAGATCTGACATGATGCTTTTGTTTGAAACATACACCTGGTGCAATGGACGACCAAATGAGGGAGATGTGTGAGAATTGGGTATTCTGAAAAATGCGTTCAGCGATGTCTCATCACTGGAATATCCATTATGAGAAAGGAAAAGATGAAAAGAAATTGTAAATCTGATAACCAGGATCGGCATTCTGAAAAATTAATCCGAAATATTAGATATTGTCACCGGGACTGGCCTTTTCTTCTTTCATTATCCTTAAATGGAAACGAATGGAATTGCAGGTAAAATTTTTAAAGGAATTATTTAATTATGGTAGAATTACTGAAAGATGATAATATCTCATTGATATCTTGGCTCACCACTGCTCTTTTTGACCGGAGAATTTTCCATCTGGCAGAAGGGATGAGTCAGAGTATGGCAGTTACAACCTTTGCCGGACTAATCAGTTCAGGAACGAATATTGGCATGCTCTTTCTGGTAAGTATGCTCATCGCCGGGGTTATGAATGGAGATCCTTTGATGAGCCTTGCTCCGGTCATCGGTGGTATGATCCTTCTTTTCATGATACGGGGCGGTGCAGAAGCCCTCCGGGATATTTCTGCACAAAGAACATCGGACCTGATGAAACTCTCGGTTCGCACACGAGTCTATGAACACCTGCTCAGGCTCGGGCCGGCATACACAGAACATAAAAGTTCCGGCTCTGTTGCTGCAACAATAGCCGACGGGGTTGATACCCTTGAGCAATATGTCGGGTTTTTTATTCCCTGTCTGGTCCTGTGTTTTGTCGTGCCAGGTATTCTTTTTGTTGCATTCTCCGTTATGCTGGACCTTCCGGTAGCACTCATCCTTCTCGTATTTGTTCCGCTTGTTCCCTTTTCGGTAGCCATGTCATATAAACTCTCATGGAATGAAAAACTGGACATCTGGCGGGATTACCATGACCTGAGTTCATATTATGCAGAAAGTCTGCAGGGACTGACCACTCTGAAGATGTTTGGTCTCAGTGACCATCGTGCCGGATTACTGCATAAAAAAGCACAAAAATTGCAGGAAACATACATTAAAGCCCTTAAAATATTTTTTGGGGTTCATTATGTCTGTGATGTTGTTCCATACCTGGGGTATGGGCTTGCCCTTTTGTATGCCTGTATTCAGTTTTCATATGGAAAATTCGGCATTGAAGGGGTCATGACCGTACTCCTTGTCGGACCAATCTTTTATGAACATGTAATCGCACTTAGCCAGCATTTCCATAACAGCCTGTATGGAAAACGGGCACTTGATACCCTGGAGAAAATAATGGAAGAAGAACCAGTGGTATCAGCTCCGGTTATCCCGGTTTCTGTTCACCGGACACCACCTCCGGCTGTCAGGTTCAATGACGTTTCGTTCTCATATGAAACGGGCCGTGAGGTTTTAAAAAATCTGACATTTGACGTAAAATCCGGTGAAACTGTTGCCCTGGTCGGAACTTCAGGAGTTGGGAAAAGTACGGTTATCGATCTTCTCTACCGGTTTCATGATCCCCAGAAAGGGAGCATATATCTTGATGACACTCCGATTCATTCATTTCCACTTACCCAGCTTCGGGAACAGTTCTCCCTGGTTTCACAGGAGACGTACCTTTTTTATGATACTATCCGGAATAATCTCCTTATCGGAAATCCTGCAGCGGGGGAATCTGATATTATTGCAGCAGCAAATGCAGCCAATATTCATGATTGGATAACCGGGCTTCCTGAAGGATATGATACCATAACCGGTGAGCGGGGAAACCGGCTCTCAGGTGGAGAAAAGCAACGGATTGCAATAGCACGGGCAATTCTGAAGAATTCACCTGTTCTTCTCCTTGATGAGCCCACTTCCAGCATTGATGCCGGGAGCGAGAAACTAATCCAGAATGCTTTGGATAAACTATGCAAAGACCGGACTGTTCTTGTCATTGCTCACCGGTTATCCACAATAAAAAGGGCAGATCGGATCATGGTTATGGATGAAGGACGAATTGTTGAGACCGGAACCCATGAAGAACTGCTCAAGTCTGGCGGTCATTATGCCCGACTGGTTCAGGCCCAGCTGCGAATGCTTGAATCTGCTCCTGTAGGGGGAGATATTGTAGGGGGTGCAGAATGACTCAAGCAACACCACTTCAGCAATTAATCAGGCTGAGCGGCCTTGTGAAATCCCATCTCCGCCTTCTTGCAGCGGGAATGATCTGTGATGCGACAAAGCAACTGATTACGATCGGGATTGGTCTTTTGGGTGTTTTTCTCATCTATACTGCAAAAGAACAGAGCAACGCTTCCGCTCTTCTTCCAATAGGAGGAGCGATCCTGATTCTTGCCCTTGCACGGGGAGTTTGCGGGTACTTCGGGCCATATCTTAATCATATTGCAGCATTTCATGTATTATCAGATCTCCGGAATCAGTTATACCGGAAAGTAGATCCACTTGCTCCTGCTATCTTTATCTCCCGGAGAACCGGCGATCTTGTTTCGGTAGCGATTAATAATATCGAAATACTGGAACTCTTTTTTGCTCATACGCTGACCCAGATTGTTGTTGCAGTTCTGGTGCCGTTGATTGTTCTCTGTGGCCTTTTGTTTATTCATCCGTCACTTGCAGGAATTCTTCTGATATTCCTTATTATGACGGCTCTTATTCCGACTCTTGCTATCAGGATGAATGAAAAGAAAGGAGATCATCTCAGGCTGTTCCTTGCCAACATGGGGAGTTTTCTCATCGACAGCGTCCAGGGTATATGGGAAATCCTTGCATTTGGAAGAGGAAAAGACAGACTTGAGGCAATAATCCGGATGGTTCTGGAATACCGGAAAGAACAGCGGTCATATGTC
>NZ_JAIWNS010000179.1 GCF_020216685.1 Methanospirillum hungatei
GAAAAGAACAGGTAATGATCCATGGCTGACCAACTATACAGATTATTCAGCATTTGTCGTTTTTCATTATAATACTGCAGTATTTGTAGTCTCGAGATCAGATCTTTGAAAAATCCCTGTAAATTCTCTAAATGAGATAAACATGCGAAACTCTCCCCTTATAGGGGAAGAAGCCAAGAAAATTTTAAGATAATCGGGTGACCGATATAATAATAATATAATAAAAACAATGGAATGAATCAGGGATGGGGATGGGTCCGGATACAGTAGTTCATCTTTCGGATACCGATATTGAGATAATTGATATCCTTTCTGACGTTGGTTTGAAGAGTGGGGAAGCACGGGTGCTGGTTGTGCTCTTTAAGGGATATGACCTGACCTCGCGTGAGCTCGAACGGATATCTGATCTCAGGCAGCCAGAAGTCAGTATAGCAATAAACCAGCTTATTAAACGGAGCTGGGTATATGTTACCAGTCATATCACCGAGAAAAAAGGGCGTCCGGTCAAGGTTTACAGTCTTCAGCGTTCGATTGATGAGATCCTTGATCAGATCAAAGGTGAGATTGAAGGAGACTACCGCAGAAAGATTGAGGTTATTGAGCGGGTCAGAGTGATGGTCCGTGAGGCAAAGGAAACCGAATAACTCTCCCTTTTCATTTATCTCCTGTATCAGGGAACAATATTTATTCGGATTAAACGGATACCTCTTTTTTGCAGATCATAATCAGATATAATGGAGGGTTTCTTCCACCAGAAATATCAGGGACTGATGTCATACGCTACTGTATATATCTGGTGATCATCTGTGAAAGTGGCGTTCTGGGTAGCATCCATCATTCTTGTTCTGATCTGTTCTGTCGGTGTGGTCGCTGGCGAAGATATGACCGACCGGATTCAATATGCTGAATACTGGTATCAGCAGGGAGTGTCTGAGTTCCTCTTAAAGCACTATGACCGGGCGCTGTATCTGCTGGATACTGCAGTCGCCCAGGATCCGGATCTTGCCGATGCCTGGTACTGGCGTGGAGTGGTTCTCAGTGCTCTTGGCGATAGTGCGGGTTCAGCTGAATCGATAGCAAAAGCAAAAGCCATGAACCCCATGATAGATGATCCCTTCCATCGGCGTGTCGGCCCTCTTGCAGAGCTGGTCATTACTCCTGTTCCGACACCCCGGACCGTCAGGGATGAAGGGCAGCCACAGATGGTGGAGACAAAGATTGATCTCTCCAAGCAACCGGATCCGACCGGACCTGATATGGTTATCACGTCATTTGCTCCCCTGGTCAGGGAAGGAAATCCGCAGCTAGAGGTGAAGGCCACTGTTGTAAACCAGGGATACCGGCCATCCACGGACTTTTTCATAACCTTCTATGCGTCAGATGATGCAACAATCACTCGGGATGACACGCCGATCGGGTATTATCTTATTCCGAACCTGAAGCAGGGTATGGAGAAGAAACTTGTTGGGTACTTCCCGATGGACCGGATGCAGCCGGGAACCTTTTACCTCGGGGCTATTGCTGATCCGGCAAATGAGATCATGGAGGTTTCAGAGGATAATAATGTGATCGCATCAGCCTCAAAAGTAACCATTCCTGATGTGAAGAGTTCGGCATTCCTGGTCACAACCGGTTCTGTGCCATTTGTGTCAGAAGAGACGAAAGAGGATTCACGATTTACCATTACCCGTCCGGATCTTGTGATCAGTAAGGTTACCAGCCAGCAGTCTGCAGTACAGGGCGGGACCCTGAATGTGAATACCACAGTGAAAAACCAGGGGTCGGCATCTGCAGGACCATTCAGGATCTCGCTCTATCTCTCACCAGATGCCCTGATTACTGAACAGGATCGTGAGATCGGATATGGGGACGTTACGGATCTCGGGGTCGGGATGCTCCGCGATGGAACCGCCGTTGCAACCGTCCCGGCAGATCTCATCCCCGGCACGTATTACCTGGGCGTGATGGTGGATTCAGGAAAAGTCATATCTGAAGAGAATGAAGCAAATAATATTCTCTTTGCCGATAAGATGGTGAAGATCTCCGCCGGGACCCAGCCGGTCGTGACTGAAACTCCAAAACCACCCGCACTTCCAGATCTTACCATCCCTGATGTCAGTTCAGATAGTGAAGGAACCCCGGGCGGAGTCATGAATGTCTCAACATCAATACGGAATGTTGGAACAGGTGATGCAGGTTCCTTTATTGTCGAGCTCTATCTCTCCACCGATACCGAACTCTCTGATGAGGATATTCTGTTGGGTATGGGTGAGATACCAGAACTCCCCGCAGGCACTCAGTCTGATGGGAATGCTCCAACCCCGATTCCGGTGAACATGACTCCGGGAATATATTACTTTGGTATCCTGGTAGATGGTGAGAATGATGTCATCGAATCAGATGAAAACAATAATATCAGGTTTGCAAAAATCCCGGTAACCATCAAATAAATCACTCAACTCTTTTATACTATTAAGGGGGAAACACTATGCATACGAATAACAATAGTGTGGGAATTCCAATGACAGATAAACTTCGTGATATTCTTCTACACATCCTCTCTGACGATCCAAGTACCGATATTCCTGGTAGTGACGTAATTCAAAGAGAAAGTGACCGTGAGCTGTTGGCATCATTTGTACAAAAAAGGGCCGTTCTCCAGAAAAAAAAGAACAGGATGGATGCAATTTTTGCCCATAGTCCCCAGCCGATACTCATCCTGAACCCGGAGGCCCTGATAACCGAGGTAAATCCGTCATTTCTTCAGATCAGCGGGTTTTCTGCAGAAGCATGTATTGGAAAACCGATCCAGACCATAGTGCCTGGATTTGTCCTTCCAGGTCATGGATATGATAAGAGCAGCAGAGATTCAGAAATTTTCACCCTGGATTTCCCCCTTGGAAGGCGAGTACTCGAGCAGTATCCCATCCCGGTTCGAGATGAATCTGGCACCCGTACTGAGATAATTCTTGTCTTTAAAGATATCACAATCCGGGTCCAGGCAGAACAGAAGGCAGAGGAGATACGGGAAAAACTGGCACATGATTATGGTGAACGTGTCAAGGAACAGAAGCTTTTTTACTCGGTTGCATCACTCATCCAGGACGATACTCTGTCGGTACCGGATGTACTCAGCAAAGTGGCATTTTTAATTCCTCCCGGCTGGCAGTACCCGGAAGAGACCGTCGCACGTATCCTGTACGATGGAAAAGCATATCAAACTCCTGATTTTATCGAGACTACCTGGATTCAGCGGGCTCTCTTTCGGACCCGGCGGGGAACAGAGGGTAAAATCGAGGTAGCCTACCTGTCAGAAAAGGCTCCCGAATATGAAGGCCCGTTCCTGCTTGAGGAGAGAAATCTCATTAATTCGCTTGCCGAGATGCTCAAGACGTATATTGACCGAAAGGAGGGTGAGCAGGAACTTGAGAAAAAGATGCATGATCTTGGCGAGCGTGTGAAAGAACAGCAGCTTTTCTACAAAACTGCATCGCTTATCCAGGACGATTCAAAGAAGATAACCGAAGTGTTGCAGGATGTTGTTCTTCTCATTCCTCCAGGATGGCAGTATCCTGAGATCACCGGCGGCCGGATTCAGTACGGGGATACTGCACTTGCAACCCCTAATTTCCGGGAAAGTCCATGGATTCAGACATCATCATTTATAACCCGTACCGGTATGACCGGAAAGATAGATGTTGTCTACCTTGAAGAAAAACCCCCGGAATATGAGGGACCATTCCTCAAAGAGGAGCGTAATCTGATAAATTCTCTGGCAGATATGCTTAAGACCTATATTGATCGCAAGGAGGGAGAACAGGAACTGGAACGCAGGATGATGGAGATTGAGGAATTGGAACACCTGAATAATACGATAGTCCAGCAGATCCCAATGCCGGTTCTGCTTATTGATGAGAACCAGCAGATTCTGGTGACGAATGATGCATATATCCGATTAACGGGATATACCAGGGAAGAACTCCTCCATATGACTCCCCGTGATATTACTGTCCTTGAATATTCAGGAGAGGGTTTAAGGGAGTTATTGTCCACTAGGAAACCCACGTTTGGCGAACTTACCTGTGAATTTCCTCTTGGGATCAGGATTCTTGAACAGTATGGTATCCCGATATTCTCCAGGTCAGGGTCGCTTGAAAATTTTTTGATTGTGTATAATGATATCACCGAGCGAAAACGGCAGGAAGAAGAGGTTCAGAAATTACTGACCGACTCCAGAACAATGTCTGAAACACTCTCAAAGAGTGCTGAGGATCTTGAAACCGGTATGGCACGGATGGCAAAAGGAGATCTCAGATATCGTGCACCGGTCATGGAGCAGGATCCCCTCTCAAAAATAAAAAATGATTATAACACTGCTCTTGCTGCCATCTCGCTTCTGATAGAAGAACTTGAAGGTTCTATCTCTCTCCTGACCGGAACATCAGAGAAAACACTCTCGCAGACAGATAATATCAAGCAGGCAATTCGAGATATTGCAGATGATGTTCAGAACTCAACTGCCGGAGCTCGTGAGCAGATGGAGGAGACAAGGCGGATATCTGATGACATCCGTCTCCTTTCTGAACGTATCAGTCAGATTGTTGATATCACCACACGGCTCATGGAACTTGCAGCTCAAACAGCCAGCCAGGGGATAGAGGCCGGACAGATAGGGGGTGTTGCCAATGAGAAGATGGAGTCTGTCGGGAAGATCAGTGCAGATAATATGAAGCAGATTACCGGACTGAATGAACAGATGGCAGAGATTGATAAGATAGTCCGGCTCATTTCAGATATCTCCAGTCAGACAAACCTTCTTGCACTCAATGCGGCAATAGAGGCCGCACGGGCCGGTGAACATGGCAGGGGATTTGCGGTGGTTGCCCAGGAAGTAAAAAACCTGGCCGGTCAGTCAAAATTAGCAACCACCCAGATTGAAGAACTTATCCGGACTATCCAGTCAAAATCGGCTGATACCGTTACCTCAATTGAAGCAGCTTATAAGGAGATTCAGGAGGGAATCGCAAGTGTGAATAAGACGATTGATGTTCTTTCCTCAATAACATCTCATGTGACCGAGATATCAGATGGTATCAGCCAGGTTATGGTTGCGACGAAGGATGAAGAGGTACTGATGAACCGTGTCCAGGAAGGTATCGGGGTAATGAACTCAGAGAGTGAGAAGAATCTGGCACGTATGGAAGAGATATCACACCGGATGGATGAGAGCAGGCATGCCACAGATGATATTGCATCCTCCTCACGGGAGATTGCCCGTCTCTCCGGAAATCTGAAGAAGCAGGCTGACAGATTTTCTCTGTAATCAGGAGTACCCTTATATTGAAACGGGTGAAACCTTCAGGTATGAACATTCGAGAACTTACCGGGTTATGTACCCTTCTTTCTCTTTTCATCCTGGCACAGACCGTATCAGCCGGCCCTGCTCTCACTGATGATGACACGGCATTTCTCTCTGACATTCTCACATCCGGAATCCCGATGTTATACCAGACTCCGGAAGCGATGAATATCGGGGTATATTATGGACGGGATACCGCGATTGCCGATATTGCATCCAAAAAGAGTGAAGCGCTTCTTTCTTTTACCGAGAAGATAAAGGGGTATACGTTGAGCCCTGAAACGGCGAAAATTCGTGACTCATGGCTTAGTGCTGCTGACAAACTAAAAGCTGATCTTGAGGAGTATGGGACACTTATCCCAGGATGTGGATCCTGTGTGGCTGCAATGAATGAGATGTATCCTGACCTTCTTGCATCCGCTTCATCATTCCAGAAGGAATTCATAACTTTTTATGAGAAAAATCAGGTTACTCCCTGATTCTCATTCTATTCTTTTACACAAGACGTCGATTGCTTCCTGGAATGTCCGGCTGTCAGGCCGTACGATTACGACCGGGATGTCAACGATCCGCTCTATCAGGGTTGCAAGAATGGGAGCACAGATGATTCCACCTGCCCCTTCCTTTTCTGCCCGGACCGCTGCAACGATGCAGTCCTCCATGGTATTCGCAGTATATCCCTTGATCCTGATCTTTCTCCCGTTCATTTCGATGGTCCCGGCTCCAATTTCATCAAGGAGAAATTTTGCAGCGATGATGGCGATCATGTCCTGTTCATAGGGTTCCAGTGCCTGCACAATGGCCCGGACCGTTGATAACCGGGGATCGCGTTCTCCTGAGGTAATCTTATACAAAGTCGCAGGTGGAATCCCCGCAAGTTCTGCAAGTTCCTTCAGGCTCATCTGACGGCGGTCAAGTGCCTCTTCAAGGGCAGATTTAAAATCTTGTCTGAAGACGGAGCGGGAGAACATACTTACAGGTATGAGGTTTCTCCTCTATGACTGTTCAGGTAGGTCCTTTATATACTCACTTATTCTGGCATCTGTTCCTGTTCTTGATGAGTATCTTTTTCACGTTTCAGGTTGACGTTTGAGAGATTTATGGCCGGGAAGAATCCGATTGCAGAGAAAATTCATGAGCTGACTGACCGGGATCTCACATTTATGCATGTATGCGGAACGCATGAGGCCGCTATCGCACGTCATGGTATCCGAAGTCTTCTTCCAAAGAATCTGAAGATTGTGATGGGTCCCGGATGTCCGGTCTGTATCACACCACAGGGAGAGATAGATGCAGCCCTTGAGTTTGCGGAAAAAGGGTGCATCATTGCGACATATGGTGACCTGCTCAGAGTGCCTGGTTCGAACGGATCACTCGAGAGCTCCGGAGCCGATGTCCGTATTGTTCAGGGTGTGCATAAGGCTGTTGAGATTGCAAAGAATACCGATAAAGAGGTTGTTTTCATATCAGTCGGATTTGAAACAACCGCACCAACCGTTGCAGCAATGCTTCTGACAAATCCTCCGAAGAACTTCTCCATTTTGAGTTGTCATCGCCTGGTTCCTCCCGCAATGGAGTGGTTGCTATCCCAGGGTGAGGCTGCTTTGCATGGATTTCTTCTACCCGGCCATGTACTGACTGTAACCGGTCTTGAAGAGTACCGACGCTTCCCGGTCCCTCAGGTTGTTGCAGGTTTTGAGCCTGATGATATTCTACTCGGTCTTCTCATGCTGGTCCAGCAGATCAGGGAAGGCACTGCACGGGTCGATAATGCATATCCACGAGCAGTTTGTGAGGAGGGCAATCCGAAGGCCATGGCGGTGATGAATATGGTCTTTGAACCATGTGATGTTGAGTGGCGGGGATTCCCGGTTATTCCTCAATCTGGACTCCGGCTTCGTGAAGAGTTTTCTGCATGGGATGCCCAGAAGAAGTTTGGTGTTGAGATTAAGCCGACGAAGAAACAAGCCGGATGTATCTGTGATAAGATCCTCCGGGGTATTGCAACACCGGTTGATTGTAAACTTTTTGATAAGACGTGTACGCCACGGACTCCTGTCGGTCCGTGTATGGTCAGTCATGAAGGAGCGTGTAAAATCTGGCACCATTACCACATTCGGAAAGTATAAACCCGATATGTGATCATGATGATCTGGTCATGGTCTCTCTTTTTAGTTTGTGAACTCTCGATGGACCTCTGACACCGAGGGGCAGTACCGGTAAAGTTACTGCTTAATTTTTGAGCGCCTGTCTGGGGTGACGTATGAGGGCAGGTTCAGATCAGACGATCATCTTACTCACATGGACTGATCTTATATGTAATGTCAGTTTTCCAGAGACGGGCTGATCAAGCAGTTGGTAGAATTTGAAAAGTTCACACCTGAATAGGTAGAATACGGGGCAAAGGCTGGCGGGTATTATTAAAATATGAACATTATTCAACCGTCACGGAAAACAAGGGGTGGCTGCTATGGTTAAAAAATCTCAATAATATGAAATCTTCATTTATTAAAGGATAATAGAGACTATATGATGCATTGGAGATAATAGATTATTATGGCAGTCACCGTATTGTTGAGCGAATCAGACTACAAACTCGTTCAAATATTGAAAGCTCGTGACGATGCATCATCTGATGGCGAAATTCTTCATAAATGCCTCATGGACGCAATCGATCCTACTGAAGCTGAAATCATCGCAGAACTCATGGAACAGTCGAACGAACCGGATGAGCCTATTAATGAGGAGACTATGGAGGGAATTCGCCGGGGGCTTGAAGATGTGAAGCAGGGAAGATACCGGCCTCTTGATGAGATTTCCAAAGAGATGGGGATCTGATTGCATTATCATGTCTCTTTCTCTGATGAAGCAGAAAGCAATCTAAAACGGCTTCAGCGGGATATTGCGATAAGAATACGAGATAAAATCAAATGGCTTGAAAAGGTAAATAATCCCAGAAAATATCTGCGGAAGGTTTGAGGAATATGTGACGTTCCATTGTATAGATACCGGGTCGGAGACTATCGGGCGTTTCTTACTTTTGAAGATGACAAACTCATTATCATCGTTATCGAAATCGACAAACGGGAAATATTTACACAAAATAGTTCTCTCCCCATAATAAATGTCATGTATAATTTATTGAAATGAATCCTGGCTTTTATCTAATTAACAAGTTGGATAAAAATTTTTGGATTTATTGATATTAATATTCAGAGATATCAGCCAATGTTCCGCGTGTTATATCAACGGTAGAAAATTTGTCTGATATGGAAGTAGTCAATCAATTTTTTCTCTCTAATTAACGCTGAAAAATCATAGAAAAACCAGAGCCTTTATCTGTGTATAGTGAGTATATAGTAGGGTTGCCCCGGTAGGGTAGAGGATATCCTTGGAGCCTCCGGAGCTTTAGACCTGGGTTCAAGTCCCAGCCGGGGCGTAAATAATAAAAGTCTGAATCATCTGATGAAACAGAGTGGCTTTGCTTTTTTTCTCTGATATTGAAATGAAGTGACGGGCAAACATTAACCTGTTATCTGATTACAAGTCATAGAATTGCTTAATTTTTTTGAATAAATATAGGAGGCGTAATCAATAGAATGAAGCAAATGAAAAAATAGATCATCTTTTCTTTCCAATAAAACTCATATATGATCTTCCAGAATTACCCATTCTTTTTTATATCGTTTATTTGTGCGGTTATTTCTGGATTTTCGGCATATTATGCGTGGAAACGGAGAAAGGTCAGAAGTGCAGACTCCTTTACGTATCTTATGATTCTTATCACCTGGTGGGTATTTTTTGAGGGTTTTGAATATATTTCAGCTGATTCAAAGATGCAGTTTTTATTTTTAAACTTGGAATATCTGGTAATTCCCTGGATACCCGGAGCACTGATCTGGTTCTCTCTAAAATTCGGCGGTTATGATAAATATTGTACCCGAGAGAGTTTTATTATTATTTTCCTGGTTCCAGCACTAATTTTTTTAAGTTTTTATACGAACGATATTTTTCATCTTTTCTATCACAGTATCACCTATGTTCAGTATCAGGGTCTTACCGTCCCTTCCTTTATACCTGGAGTCATGTACCGCGTTTTAAATATAACTGTAATAGCTGCTCAGGTTTTTTGTTTTATTGTCCTGATAAAAGTCCTTCTTCAATCACCCCGAGTCTTTAGGCTTCAGATGGCAGTCCTTATCATGTCCATTTTTCTTTTATTCGTTAGTATGGTTTTCTTCTTTCTCATTCCTCGACCTTTTCCAAATTTTGATCCTATTCCTCCTTTTTTAGTTATTATTAATCTATTAGTCCTCATTTCTATCTTCAGATTTCAACTATTTGACCTTATTCATATTCCCTATCATGCAATTTTTGATAATCTTGAAGAAGGTATTCTGGTTCTAGATTCTAAAAACAGAATAATCCAGATAAATCCAAGAGCATCAAAAATGCTTGGAATAGTTACGGATCATGTAATTGGAGAGTATTTTAATTCATTTATTTCCATATTACTTCAGTTTGGTGACCAATTAAATAGTAATGATATTAATCACTTACGGTTAGATGCTGATACCCAGGAAACCGGATTATCTCTCCTTATAGATATTTATCCTGTCTTGGATTCATCAGGAATGGTGCAGTCTCGAATGATCATAATGAGGGATATTACTGAAATTACAAAAACTTCACGAGCTTTAACAGAGGCTGGAAAGAAACTAAATCTCCTCAATTCAATAACCAGGCACGACATTATTAATCAGGTTGCAATCATAACTGGCTATGCTTCTCTTGTTAGTGATACTATCAGGGATGACTCTGAAGCAGTGAAACAGATTGATTATATTTTATCAGCATCAGATTCTATAAAAAAACTGATTCAATTCACAGCAACATATCAGGATCTAGGGATTGGAAAGCCAATCTGGCTTGATGTGGATGAGATGGTGCGAAATGCATGGAATACCCTTCATCCACCAGATTCTATTGTACTAACAGTTAATACGCATTTAGAAATTTTTGCAGATATGCTCCTTGAAAAAGTTTTTTTTAATCTTATGGACAATTCACTTCGCCATGGGATATCTGTTACAAAAATTACCATTTCTTTTTATGAGGAAGAAAGAGGATTTTTATTAATTTATCAGGATAACGGACATGGTATTGAGCCAGGTTTGAAAGAAAAAATCTTTTCGAGAGGATTTGGTAAAAATACAGGATATGGACTTTTTCTGGTCAGGGAAATTCTCTCAATTACTGGGATTGTTATTAAAGAGAATGGATTGTATGGTGAGGGAGTACGGTTCGAAATGACAATTCCTAAACAAGGAGGGAGAATAAAAAATTAATAGATTCGATTCTGATTCACGCAAAAAATTTTGTGCCTTTCGTAATATCTTGAAATAATTGAATGAAAAGACGGTTTCCAAGGGATGTACCGTCTATAATAAAATGATTTTAAATTGTTTTAAACCGTTTCGCATTATCTAAATATAGTACAATTTTTTGAAATCTGAATGTTACAGAAGGTTTCTTTTCTATGGCTCATGAATCTGTATAAGCGTATTTTTTTACGAATTAAACTCTTTCAGGTAGCCAGCTGCCAAATCATATGCTCGTATCACTGTCTCTTTGTTTATATTCGGGACACCGCATGATACAATATGAAT
>NZ_JAIWNS010000180.1 GCF_020216685.1 Methanospirillum hungatei
TCTCCCGACCGACTGATACTCTGTGAGAGTTCCGGATTGATCAAATATTGCCCTGGTGTTCCATTGCTGCCATAATATCCGGCCATCAGGCATAATAATCCGTTGTTCAACCCATCCTGATGGGTTATCCGGGGATAATAAGGCATATACTCTGTGTACCGCTTCCCGGTCCTCGGGGTGGATATGTGGTCTGAATTTTTTCCCAATGATATCTTTATCAAGACCGAAATACCGCAAATATGCATCATTCACAAAACTGATCGTTCCATCGGGGAGGAACCGGCAGATGAATTCAGACTGAACTTCAACGACATTTCTGTATCGGTCTTCACTCTCCCGAAGGGCTTCTTCGCTTTTCCTTCGTGCAACCGCATATTTTACTTTTTCTGCAAGTTCTGCAAATTGTGCAGACGGGTCACCTCCCTTCTGCAGATAAAAATCCGCCCCACTGTTCAGGGCCTCAATAACCACATCTTCCCGTCCTCTGCCGGTAAAGATGATAAAAGGGATGGAGTTTCCTGATTGCCGGATCGTTCGAAGGAATTCAAGCCCGTTCATCCGGGGCATTTCATAATCAGAGATGATAGCATCAAACGATTGTTCGGTGAGCAGGTCCAGGGCATTCTGGGCGGATGGAGAGGTAGATACAGAAAAGTCGTATTTCTTCTCGAGAAACATCTTTCCGATGGTCAGAAGATCATGTTCATCATCCACATAGAGAACCTGAATCATAATAGTGTATCCTGCTGCATGGGCCTGGTATCTGGTATGTCTGATAATGACTATTATATATTGGAATAAAAAGGTTACCCTGAAAAGGAGCGAGCAGGCATCAAGATAATTGTTCTCCCATCGACGGTGAGTATATCCTCCTGTCTCCCGGTGAGGATATATCCCTCATTCAGATCAAACATACCCATCGCTTCAAGAAGACCCCGTATCTCCCGGTCTTTATTCCTGCTGGTTACCTCATAACAGACCTGTATCGCTTTGGTGACTTTGGTCTTTTCCTTCACGATAAAATCGCATTCGTGTTTTTCCCTGAAGTAGAATAACTCCCTGTATTTTTTCCGTAACATGATAAAAACCAGGTTCTCTAAAAGCCTTCCTAAATCATCTGAAAATCCTGTGGTATTTGCACATATCAGACCGTTATCGACAGCATATACCTTTTTCGGATTGATCTGTCTGCTCTTATGAGAATAACTGAAACGTGGCAGAGTAAAGAGGATGTAAGCATCTTCAAGATGAGAGATATAGGAGGCAACGGTGGTGACCGATCCTATCACAGAAAATGTCTTTTGTAATTGTGATAGTGTCATCTCCCTGGCGATATTTCCAAGCAGGTACACGGCAATTTCAGTAATGAGTGCAGGATTTTTAATATTGTTACGATAGATTATGTCCCGTGCAATAATATCCAGGAGCAGGTTTTGTAATACTTCTTCCAGGCCCACACGGATATACTCCGGGAAGCCTCCTGTGAAGAGGTAGTCATGGAATGAGGTATCAGAATCTTCTTTATTTGTATATTCGAGAAACTCCTGATATGAAAATGGGAATAATTCCAGTCGTAAGTTCCTGCCGGTAAGTTTGGTTCCAAGTTCACGACTTAATAGGGAAGCATTAGATCCGGTGATGATGACTTTTTTTTCAGAATCCAGAAGATGTCGGATATAGTATTCCCACCCGGACAGGTTTTGGATTTCGTCAAAAAAATACAGATCATGGGGACCATACTCCTGATGAAATACCTCCTCTAATACTTCATAGTCCTGAATGGAAAAATCGATAATCCGCGGATCTTCAAAATTCAGGTAATAAAAATTCTCCTCCGTTTTCATCATCTGCAAAAGAAGTGTGCTCTTTCCACATCGTCTGATACCTGAAATGATAATCGCAAAATTCTGATGGGGGTGTATTTTTATAATGTCGTGGCGAATAATTCCTTGATTCCGATTGATTATTGAATTTCTCTGGGATTTGACTATCTTTGTAATGTCGTCCCTGAGTATCATGAATAGTACTACTACTGGCGTACTCATTTAATTATCCATTCCCATTGGATACTATTGTCCATTTCAAATGTTCAATCATATGACGAATGATGTACATTGGATATCACTTCTGTTCATCGGGCTTTTTCATATTACAATACGCGTTTATGTGATTCTGAACCGATATCTATATCTCTCATAAATTTCTATTTTCAGATATCGGTCAGGATGGGAATAATCATGAATGGAAAAACTAGAAGTTCAGACATCGCATCACTTCAGAATATACTGGATGCAATATCCTCTTCAATTCAGATTATTGGGCCCGACGGGGTCTACATTGATTGCAATGCGGCTACATATGCAATGTTTCGTGCACAGAGCAGTGAAGATATCATCGGCAAACCTCCATCGGTTCTCTCACCGACACATCAGAGTGACGGAACCGATTCAAATGAAGGAGCTGGCCAATATATCCAGCGTGCATTTTCCGGTGAAGTTGTCAACTTTGAATGGGAACATACACGGTTAGATGGGTCCATATTTCCCTGCAAGGTCACTCTCCAGGTCATTGAGTATGAAGGAAAGACCTGTCTTATGGCGACAATTGTTGATATCTCTGATATGGTCGCTCTCCGAAAGAAGTCAGAGTTTATTATCGCCAATGCGCCGACGCCGATCATTGAGTTTCGCCCTGATCTCTCCATCATCTATGCAAACCATGCATTTGCTGACCTGACCGACAAGTCATTTGAAGAGACCCAGAAGATGAAGATTTCAGACTTTGATGTCAGGAACCGGGTTGGCAGATCGCTTGCTGAAGGTATTGAGTCAAGAAGCACTGTGCACGGGGATCTGGACGCGGTGGTTGCCAGCGGGACAAAGCATCTTCAGTATTATTATACGCCATTCTTTGATGAAGAGGGAAATCTGCTCTCGATATTAGCGTATTATATCGATAAAACAGCGGAAAAGGCTGCAATCAGGGATATCATTACGCTCACTGAGAAGTCTCAGGCTGGAGATCTGGATGCACGGGTTGACCCGGCACGGTATTCAGGCGAACTCAGACGTCTCATGGAAGGAATCAACGGGACACTGGACAGCATCATCGGACCCTTGAATGTAGCTGCAGAGTATGTGGACCGGATATCAAAAGGAGACCTCCCTCCCCGGATAACTGAAGAGTATAATGGGGATTTTAACGAGATTAAGAATAATCTGAATAATTGCATCGATGCGATACAGCAGCTGATTATTGATGCAGGTATGCTTTCAGGAGCAGCAGTAAAAGGTCGTCTTGATACCAGAGCAGATTTTACGAGGCATAAGGGAGAGTACCAGAAGATCGTTTTAGGGATAAATAATACTCTGGATGCCGTGATCACCCCGCTTCGGGATGCAGGGGCCGTTCTGGAACGAATGGCGATAAATGATCATACGAAAGGGATGGATGAGTCTGCATATCAGGGAGATTTTGTCTCCCTTGCATCGAGTATCAATGCAGTCCGTGACCGGGTGAATCACATCGCCGGATCAATTGAAAAGATAAGTCACGGAGATCTCTCCGAATTAGAAGAGTATCGGCAGATTGGAAGGCGTTCAGAACAGGATCGTGTCGTTCCTGGTTTTATTAAGGCATTTGAAAACCTTCTGGCATTGACCCGTGATACAACCATGCTTGTCGATGCAGCATCGCAGGGGAACTTCAATGTCCGGGCTGATGTGAGCAGGCATGAAGGGGAATACCAGAAGATAATTAAAGGAATCAATACGACGGTTGAAACGATTGCCGATAAAGTCGCATGGTATGAATCCATTCTTGATGCAGTGCAGTTCCCGATTCATGTCACCGATATGGATATGAACTGGACGTACATGAATAAGGCATTTGAAGATGTGCTTCTGAAAAATAAAGTGATCAAAGACCGGAAATCAGCGTATGGGCTTCCCTGTCATACAGCCAATGCAACGATCTGCAAGACTGAGAACTGTGGTATTCACCAGCTCAGGACGAAAGGAGTGACTGAAAGCTATTTTGAATGGCAGGGGATGAATGGCAAACAGGTCACCAAACCGGTCATGAATGCAAAAGGGGAGCAGGTCGGGTTTGTAGAGACCGTTCAGGATCTCACCGAACAACTGAACCAGATAGCCTACTACGAATCCATCCTTGACGCCGTCCCGATGGGCATTACCGTCACCGACCTTGATTCACGGTGGACCTTTGTCAATAAAGCCGTTGAAACGATGCTGAAACGATCTCGAAAAGACCTCCTGGGCCATCAGTGCAATGAATGGGGTGCCAATATCTGTAACTCAGACAACTGCGGCATTAAACGGCTGAAAAAAGGATTTACGAATACAAAATTTGAGCAGGATGGCGGATATTATAATGTCGATTGTGCGTATGTGTATGATGCCCGTGGTGATAAGGTCGGCCATGTAGAGGTAGTCGGTGATGTGACCGCGATGACCAAGGTTGAGAAATATCTTGATGAATCGGTTCGGAACATCTCATACTGCCTTGGTATGTTTGCAAATGGAAAGACCGATTTTGATGTCCGAATCCCTGAATCAGATCAGTATACCGATGATGTCAGAAAGAAGATCGTTGATCTGACCGGCAATCTTCACCGTGCACGTGACTCCGTGAAGAATCTGGTCGTTCAGGCAAATGGTCTTGCGAACGGGGCAATCCAGGGAGACCTGAAAACCCGTGCAGATATCACCCAGGTACAAGGAGATTTTGCAGAGGTTCTGAGCGGGATTAACGAAACACTGGAATCTGTCGTCACCCCGGTCCAGGAAGCGATTCGTATCGCGAATGAGTATGCACAAGCAGACTTTACCGCACGATTTGATCCATCCCTGAAGGTGGCCGGAGACTGGGTCGGGTTTAAGGCCGCTCTTGACAACATCGGTATTCAGATCTGCGATGCCATCGGGGCAATTAATAAACAGATCCTGGAACTAGCTTCGAATGCTGAAGAGGCCACCGCAAGTGTTCAGGAGATATCCGCCGGGGCCCAGCAGATTGCCAGAAATACCGGGAGTGTCAGTGCCAATGCCGAGAAGGGAGATGACGGAATAACCCAGGTCTTAAAAGCCATGGAGGATCTGACGATCACCGTCGGTGAGGTCTCACAACGGGCCGAAAAGGTATCAGGATCTGCAACGGAGGCAAATCAGTTCTCAAAAGAAGGTATAGACCTTGCAAAGAAGTCAGAATCAGCCATGAATGGTATCCGGCTCTCTACCGGAGAGGTTGATCAGATCGTCAAGGAGATCAACAAACAGATGGAGGAGATTGGAAAGATTGTCAGGCTCATTACCGACATCTCAAACCAGACCAATCTTCTTGCCCTCAATGCTGCGATTGAGGCTGCACGGGCCGGAGAAGCAGGCCGGGGGTTTGCGGTTGTTGCAGCGGAAGTAAAATCCCTTGCCCAGGACTCCCGTGGTTCTGCTGAGAATATCGCCGATATGATCGCAAATCTCCAGGCGAAGGCAAATAAGGCTAATAATGCGATAATCACTGCCAGTACTGCGGTTGAAGACGGGAACCGTGCTCTCGAAGAGACGGTCGGTGCATTTACGAAGATCGCTGAATCTATTGAGGATATCACCCGGAATGCGATGGATATGGCGTCATCTTCCGAAGAGCAGGCTGCATCGGTTGAGGAGATAACAGCAAGTGTGAATGAGGTGTCGGTCCTGATTCAGGGTACGGCCAGGGAGGCTCAGGATGCAGCTGCTGCAACCGAAGAGGCGTCGGCTTCGATTGAACAGATCGGAAGGGTTGTTGCTAATGTGAGCGGGATTGCCGAGAGTATCTCACGGGAGATGACGAAGTTTAAAATATAAATTTCGGTCCATTTCAGGACTGACAATACCTATTTCTCCTTTTAAAATTAATTAGTGTATGTGAAGAGCATTCAGGAGATTCCTCTCAATAATAGCCGGATAAAAGATGGCATTGAACGGTATCTCACTCTGATACAAAAAAAATATGAAGACCGTATAGAGGAAGTTATTCTGTATGGATCAGTTGCACGTTCTGAAAATAATGAAAACTCAGATGTTGATCTCCTGATCATTGGAACTGAAGATAGCTCTGAAGTAGAGCTTGATATTATTGGAATGAGCTTTGATATATTCATGGAGACCGGAGTAGATATCTCCCCGAAATATCGTTCAAGAAGGCAATTTGATGAATACTGTTCTTTTTCCTTTCTTCAGAATGTCATTCATGATGGAGTGCGAATTGCCTGAAAATTGTGAGATCGCTTTTCAGATTTGCCTCGCAGAAGAACGGTTGAACGAGGCTCAACTTCTTTTTGACGGAAAATTTTTATAGTGGAACCGTAAGCAGAGCATATTATGCCATGTTTGCAGCTACAAAGGCTGCTCTTCTCTCTAAAAATATTGAGGTAAAAACGCATACAGGGCTTCTCTCAGCTTTTGGTTTGGAGTTCATCCAGACCGGCATAGTTGAGAAAGAATTTGGTCGTATTCTCAGCCGAGGGGAACACCTGAGAGAGGAGGCTGATTATGGATCGGAAAAAGTTATGAACAGAGATGAGGCAGAAGCCATACTTAATTCTTCGAAATCTTTTGTATCGATAGTAAAAGAGTTAATAGAAAAGTAAATACCAGATATCGTGAACTATGTGAGCCTGAATGGATGATAGTAATTTTTTTGTTTATCACCTATTACAATGGTATCATCATCGGTTCTGTGGTTGAGGTTGGTTTATGCCTGTTTTCTATTTGGGTACCATGACCGGCGACACACGAAAAGCACAAAGGATTACACATACCATATAGATAAGGCAACACTGCTTTCTATTGGAAATATCTATGCCTGTCCAACCGATACCTGATATGATTCACTCCTGCATGGAGATAATACGTGCAACTCCCGTATTTGAAAACATCCGGTTTATTATCCTCTATGGGTCTGTAACAGAAGGAAGAAATGACATTCATTCCGATATTGATATTGCCATTTCAACCGACCTTCCCGACCTTGAGGCTGAACGAATGAGAATGCATATCCTTGGAAGGGTTCCGGATATATTTGACATTCACATCTTTGAGCATCTACCGTTATTTGTTCAGGTAGAGGTCTTTAAGGGAAAGGTTCTCTATGTGGCCGACGAAGATGAACTCTATGATCTGGCTTTGGAGATTTCACGTGAGTATGAGTTTTTTAAACCTCATTATCTTGATTACATCGGGGAGAGAGAGATATTATCCTGAAAGCCTCATTTCATAGGAAATAAATTATGTAATCTGAACCTACTCTATAAGGGGTCAATATGCTCAAAAGCATCACGGTTAAAAATTTTCGGGGGTTCCAAAATGTTCATTGTAATAACCTTTCACTGATAAATTTGGTTGTTGGGAAAAATAACGTTGGAAAAACAGCTTTCCTCGAAGCATTATTTTTGTTTTTCGGCAGACAAAACCCCGGACTTGCTATGCATATAAATGCATCACGGGGTCTTGGATCTGTTAAAATTGGTTCAGGTTCTGTGATGGAGAGTCCCTGGAATTCAATTTTCTATAATTTTGATATAACTAACCCTATCACGATTACCTGTCAGGACGAACACGATACTTTGTATCTCCATATCTCTCTCAATACCTCATTAGATATGAATGATATCAGGGATACCTATTCTGAATCTGAAAGGATATTAAAAATTAAAGACTCCGGATTTGTTCATGTATTAAACGTTACAAGTAGTGATGAAAAAGAACCATATCAATTACTGCTGACAAACCAGGGCTTGAGAGTGAACAGAATCGGAATATCAAAAACAATAGCATATTATCTACACTCCCGGGGAATTTTTGACTCTAAAGAAAGGGCAGAATTGTTTACCTCTCTAGATGCAACCGGAAGAACTGATGAGATTGTGAAAGCAATACAGTATATAGAACCACGTCTGAAAAGACTAAGTATTGGGATAATTGCGGATGAACCAATTATTTTAGGTGATATTGGTGCTGCAAGGCTCATTCCCTTATCTTTGATGGGAGATGGTACTGTCCGTTTGTTTGATCTCCTTATCCGGATAATGAATGCACAAAATGGAGCCGTAATAATCGATGAGATTGAAAATGGAATACATCATTCAGTTCAGGAAAAGATCTGGACGGTAATCGGCACCTGTGCGAAAAGGTATAATGTTCAGATTTTCGCATCTACTCATAGTCTGGAATGTATAAAAAATGCATTTGCAGCTTTTTCCACCTTTCATGATCAGATATTTCATGTTCAAAGAATTGAGAGGGCAGGAGAAGACATTCGGATAAAATCATTTGATATGGCAAAATTAGAAACAATATTTGATCTGAATCTTGAGGTCCGATAATGGGGGGAGATAGCCCAAATATTTTTGAAAGGATAGAAATTACGCATCCATACCTGTTGATTGTTGAAGGGAAAGATGAGGTAGAGTTTTTTAAGGCATTTTTTCAATTCTTAAAGAAGTCATCATATGAGTGGGATGGATTGAATGACATTCAGATCATATCTACAGATAGTAAAGATAAATTGCCAAAACTTTTAGAGATTGTACCTGATTTAGTAAATAGCGACCAAATCAAAAGAATAGCAATTATTCAGGATGCAGATAATGATCAGAATCGCTCTTTTCAACAGATCCAAAAAATTCTTACTAAAATAGGATTTCCTGTTCCTGAATGCCAAATTGAACCCAAAATAGGAAAAATAAATGTGAACCAAGTGATTTCTGTTCAGGTTCTCATAATTAGTGTTGATGGAAAAGGGATGCTGGAAGATATCTGTCTTGATTCTGTATCTGATGATTGTGCTATGCCATGCGTTGAATCTTTTTTCAATTGTTTATCAAAGTTTTATTTAACCTCAGAGTTAATCCCTCCAAAAAACCTTTCGAAAGCGAAAACCCGTGTATTCTTAGCGTCAAGAAAAGAATGTACCTTATATATTGGTCTTGCCGCTAAAGAAGGGTATTGGAACTTTGAAAAACCTTCATTTGACAAAATGAAGGAGTTATTACAGGTATTAATTATGAATTAATGAGATACGCTCTTTAAAGAAAATCTCCACTGAACATTCATGGTTTCATTACTTTGGTATAATGAAATAATATTTCGAACGCATTACATAGGTATACGAAATAATAAAATTTTAGTATTAAAAGGCCTTAAGGATAAAAAAACTAAATATTATAGACAATTCTCACCCCCCCCCTCTAATACTGCCCTATCCTGACTCACAAACCCAAGTACATACTCAACAATCGGGACTATCCGGATCTCAACCTCATCTTCCTTTATGATCCGATCTGTCTGCTCAGTGATGATATACCCGATAACCAGGTTAAAAGCTTTACATGCAGAAACCAGGCCTCCTATCTCCCCTGTCAGGTTCTGTTCGGTCAGGTGATAGCAGACCTGAATTGCGTTCGTGACTCTGGTCCCCTCCTACACAATAAAATCACATTCATGAGTAGCATCACGAAAGAAAAAAATCTCTCTCCCTTCTCTGATGAGTGCATTACATACGACATTCTCATACAATCTTCCAATTTTCTCCGAAAAAGAAACTGAATATACAAATCCGGTATCAAGGGTATAAAATTTAATATCCGACACCAGTTGTTTCTTTAGAGAATAATGAAAATTTCTGACTTCAAAGAAGAAATACACCTGTTTCAGATAATCAATGTAGTCATGTGTTGTTTCATAACTTATTGCTAGAGCCTTGCTGATGCTGTGGATATTATTCTGCTTTGTATCATTCGTGAGAAGATATTCAACGAATGTGAGCAGGATATCATAATTACGCAGTTTATATCTCCCCATGATATCTCTGAGTAATATCGTATGAAAATATGACAATAACTCTTCCTTTTTCAGGTCTTCTTCAAGCATTGTTACCTTGGGAAAACCACCCCAGGTCAGGTATCCGGTAAACAAACGGTTAATCATCGTTCGGTTTGTGGTATACCCATTGATACTGATGCATGATATGTCGTGAAAGAGCAGAAACTCCCAAAATGTTAATGGATACACGTCAATATTGAGATATCGCCCACTGATGGATGAGGCAATCTCACCGGAAAGGAGTGCGGGTGATGATCCGGTCAGATATATTCTGGCCTTTTGCAATTCATAGGTCGTTACAACCCACTTTTCCCAGGATTGGACATTCTGCACTTCATCAAGGAACAGAAACACTTCCTTATCCGGATTGATATTCTCCCGGTATGTTGCAAGAATCTGGTCAAGTATTGAAGAATCCATCGCTGGTGGGAATCGCGGGTCCTCAAAATTGATGTACAGAAGCTGGATCTTGTCATGGTCTCTGGCAAGATTCTCCATCTCCTGTTTGAGGAGTGTTGATTTTCCACTTCTCCTCATGCCGGTCAGCACAATGATCTCATCAGACCTTCGCAGCCGCTGCATCTTCTCCTGATATTCAGGCCGGGGTTTAACCTTTGGAAAATCCTTGTACCAGTAATTCCAGTCATGGAGAATTGCCCTGATCCCAAGTTTTAAGAGAGCCTGCATGGGCTCCTATTACAGTGCATCTGATATGGTTGTATAGTATGATCTCAGTTAAATTGCAATTTTGTTATACTATACTTGAAGTTAATATGGGCGTCCGGGCCTCATTTTCTGAAGGTTTCAAGGTATTTATTGGGAACTTACTCTCTGCTTGTATGTCATTTCGGTGAAATCAGGAGATGAGGATAGGAAAAAAATTGAGAAATGGTATGGTATTATTGAGGGTTTTGTCAGCTGATAATAGACTTATATCAGAGATCTGATCTCTTCCTCCGGCATCCCGGTAATCTTTGCTATCTCGGCAACTGACATCCCTGCTTTTTTCATCCGCTCCAGAATTAATGCCATCCCTTCAATTCTCCCTTCCGCTTTACCTTCAGCCTTATATGCTGCAATCCATTTATCTACTTTTTCAGCTAACATGGTCCCTCCAACAAACGGGTTAGGTATAGG
>NZ_JAIWNS010000181.1 GCF_020216685.1 Methanospirillum hungatei
GGTTCGATGGGTCCGCCCAGGTTGCGGTAATTTGACCATCCGACCTGATCGATCACCGGGTTATTATCCCCCTTGGTGATATATCCTGCATGAGGAGCGGTATACGTCCCTGTTCTCTGGCCTACAGTGACGACGATCTCCTCGCCCGCTTCTACCCAGAACATGGCACGGTGGATGATGGGATGGAGCTCGGTATTGCCATTCGGGCGGTAAATGATGACATCGCCGGGCATCCCGAACTTTTCATATCCTGAAGTGTTCCCCTCTTCCATACTTTGCAGAGCTCCGTACCGGTCGCCGGCAACCACCAGAACCAGATCCCCGACATTCATATGCGGGACCATGCTCTCTGACTCAATGGTCACAATGGCCGGCCAGGTCCCACAGATGATAAGCAGCACGGCAACCACTGCCCCGACGGTTACCAGTACTGATGCGATCTCCCTGACCGCTGACGGAATCTGCTCCTCGCTCTTCCAGAACCTGATAATTTTATCCTTAATTGAATTCTTGGCCTTTTGATCTGCCATGATGTCTGTATATGGTTTTTGAGCTGGCCTCTTAAGGGTTCACTTCACCGGTGAGAGTCATGCCATCAGGTACCCTCGTGTATGTATATTTCCCTCCATGCTGAAGGTACTAGTGCAGAATGCTTGACAGCTCCGTGATCGTGGAACGGTTTCTGGATACAAAACTTCAGGTCCATCCTGATGTGGTCAGATATATCTGTGAAAAGAAGGATGAGCGGCTGATTGACCAGATCATATCCGGCGTTCCTGATGACTGCCTGGTTGTCTCCTTAAAGCATATTCCGGGCATTATACCGGCCCGTGACGGAGTCCGGTTCCTCTCTGATGCAGAGGTGGATATCATCTCCGGACGGATGGGTTCTGCACGGCCGGTTGCAAAAGTTGAGGATTATATCGCATATTTTGCTGACCGGTACAGCCGGCTCTCAGGTATGATCCGGGGGCGGTGCAACCCGGTTCCGATTGAAGCCCTCAAACGCAACACCCGGTATAAGCAGGAGGAGTTCTCGGTCTGCGGGATGGTCATGGATGTCAGGAGCACCGGAAACGGGCACCGGATGGTGGAACTGGAGGACCCGACCGGTTCGGTGAATGCATTATTTCATAAGGACCGTCCGGACTTTGCAGAAGCGGAACGGATCGTCCCTGATGAGGTCATCGGGGTCAGGGGGTCACTCTCAAATGAAGGAAATCTCATCTTTGCAGATCAGATCTTCAGGCCTGACATCCCGTTCTCCCATGCCCCCTACACCAGTGACCGGAAAGGTGCGGCAGTTCTCATTTCTGACATCCATGTGGGGAGTGATACATTTCTTGAGGACGCATGGAACCGGTTTGCAGACTGGCTTTGTGACAGTGAAGTCTCTTACCTGCTGGTCGCAGGGGATCTTGTGGATGGTATCGGTATCTACCCTGACCAGGACAAGGAGCTGGTTATCACGAATATATATGAGCAGTACGATGTCCTGGGAGAGATGTTATCCGATCTGCCCTCCCACATCAGGATTATCCTCTCTCCTGGGAACCATGATGTGGTCAGGGGTGCAGAGCCCCAGCCGGCCATCCCTGAAAAGTTCAGGAGTAAATACCCGTCTTCATGCACCTTTGTTGAAAATCCCGCTCTGGTAAACCTGCAGGGGGTTCGGTTTCTCATGTACCACGGCCGGTCATTTGATGATCTCATCGGACTGATGCCAGGGGCAAGTTATGAAAAGGCACATGAGATCATCCCGGAGATGCTCAAAAGAAGGCATCTAGCCCCCTGTTATGGGCGACGGACACCGATTGCCGCAGATATCGTTGACCGGCTCATTATCGATCCCATCCCAGAAGTGGTACATACCGGTCATGTCCATATCTATGGGATCAGCAGGTACCGAAATGTCCTTGGAATAAACTCAGGGACCTGGCAGAGTCAGACCGCATTCCAGAAGCAGATGAATATCCAGCCGACACCTGCAATCGCAATCGCACTGGACCTGAAGACATTACAGCCGCGAGTGTTCGATTTTATGAACGGCTCTCCGGAACCACTCTTTTTATAAGCAATGGGCGGTTGGCCTCCTGTTCCTGCCTGATATGCCAGTTTAGCAGGATACCATCAATCTCCTGCTCCCAGGAGATGAGATCCGAATCACCGGGCATTACCAGAAGTGCAGCCCGTATCGCTTTTCCCGCTTCTGCATACCGCTTCAGATCCATCAGAACACGGGCATATCCCTTCTGCCCCTCCCCAAAGGCAGGATCTATCCGGACTGACCGTTGGTATACGTCCTGGGCATCGGCTGTTCTTCCTGATTTATGCAGGATCATCCCCAGGTGTGCCAGAACCTCCGCATCATCGGGCATGAGGGCGTGTGCCTTTCTGCATGCCATTTCCGCATCAGCATACCTCCCCTCTGCAGCAAGAATAGTGCCCCAGGTATCAAGAAAGGGACCATAGAGCGGCACTTCTATGATAACCGGTTCCATGATCCGCCGTGCCTGAGCCGGTGATCCGGCCATACAGAGCAGATATGCCCGGGCATTATCAAGTTTCAGATCATCGGGGTATTGGACCTGAAGACTGACAATATGTTCCATCGCAGCAGCAGGGTTCTGCATCCGGGTATAGAGAAAGGCAAGAAGAAGGGTGCTGTCATATCCTCTGACCACCGGAGGGATACTCAGAAGGACAGATTCCGCTCTCTCATAATCTCCCCGGTTTGCAAGACCCAGGGCCAGTTTCCGGTAGAGCAGGTCCTGGTGTTCCATCAGAGTACTGGCATTGATATCAGGAAAGGTCCCGTTCTCGAACAGATCAAGCACCTGGACCGGATCCATAGCCAGTATCCCGGTGATAGTTTCATCCGGATTATGAAGACCGGTTGCCGCGCCTCCCGGTGTACTGCAGAACAGGGTCAGAAGGATGATGAGAATATATAAAGGGTTCATGATCAGCGATGGAAGATCTGTCTATTATACCGCGATTTTCTGACTCGATTGATGGCTTCTGGTTCGGATATATAAATGCCCCGGTGCCAATTCGTATCGTTATTTACGTATAATCATCGAATGATAACAGATCACCGTCTCAATTCACAGTTTCGACTGGACGTGATACGAATGGATATGTTATATATTGTACCGGTTTGTGCCCTTATCGGGCTTATCTTTGCTGGTCTCAGCTATGCCCGGATGAAGAAGGAATCTCCGGGTGATGAACTGATGCAGAAGATAGCCGCAGCCATTCATCTTGGTGCAATGACCTACCTCAAACGGCAGTATACTGCCATTGCGGTATTTGTCGTTGTATTGGCGGTTATTCTTGCGCTGGTAATCAACCCTCTGACAGCCGTCTGTTACGTAGTCGGTGCCGGTCTTTCTGCACTTGCAGGATTTATCGGTATGTACTCCGCAACAAAGGCAAATGTCAGGACGGCAAATGCAGCACGGCAGGGAATGGCGTCGGCCTTTAAGGTCTCCTTCTCCGCAGGTATGGTCATGGGTCTGACCGTGGTCGGCCTTGGTATGCTCGGTCTGTCTCTTATGTTCTTTGTGATGACCGGGATTACCGGAGCCGCGGATCATGACACTATCAATATCCTGTCCGGATTCTCCCTTGGTGCATCATCAATTGCACTCTTTGCCCGTGTCGGTGGCGGTATCTTTACGAAGGCTGCCGATGTTGGTGCAGACCTTGTCGGTAAGGTTGAGGCAGGCATCCCTGAGGATGACCCCCGGAACCCGGCTGTTATCGCAGACAATGTTGGTGACAATGTCGGTGATATCGCCGGAATGGGTGCTGACCTCTATGAGTCATATGTTGGTGCAGTTATTGCAACAATGCTTATCGGGGCAACTGCCGGTATGGCAAGGCAGTTCGAAGGCGTTCCATCCATGAACCTGATCGCTCTTCCGATGATGATTGCCGCTCTTGGTATCATTGCTTCCGTGATTGGATCATTCTTTGTCCGGACAAACAAGAACGAGGCTCATGCAATTCACAAGGCATTCAACTCAGGGACCTTTGCAGGTCTTCTCCTGACCGTTGTTGCCGTATACGGCCTTGTTCAGGTCCTGGCTCCAGGTCAGCTTGGTATCCTCTATGCAACCGTTGCCGGTCTTGTCGGCGGGTTCCTCATCGGACTTGTAACCGAATACTACACGTCCTATGATCACAAGCCCACCCGGTCCATAGTCAAGGCTGCAGAGACCGGAGCAGCAACCGATATCATCGCCGGTATCGCCGTCGGTATGGAGTCTACCTTTATCCCGGTCATCATCGTCGCTGTTGCAATCCTGATTGCAAACTACTTTGGCGGTATTTACGGTGTCGCTCTTGCCGGTGTCGGTATGCTTGCAACCCTTGGTATCACCCTCTCAGTTGATGCATACGGACCGATTGCAGACAATGCCGGTGGTATTGCAGAGATGAGCCACCAGGGCCCCGGAGTTCGTGCCATCACCGATACCCTTGACTCTGTCGGGAACACAACCGCAGCAATCGGAAAGGGATTTGCAATCGGTGGTGCAGCTCTGACCGCTCTTGGTCTTTTTGCTGCATACACACAGGCTGTCAAGCTTGAGATGGTCAATATGCTTGAACCGGTCGTCTTTGTTGGTATCCTTGTCGGTGCCATGCTTCCGTTCCTGTTCTCCTCCTTTGCCATGAAGGCAGTCGGAAGGGCAGCAGGATTTATCGTGGAGGAAGTCCGCCGCCAGTTCAAGGAGATCCCAGGACTCATGGAAGGAAAGACTGATCCTGACTATGCCTCCTGTATTACCATCTCAACCAATGCAGCACTCCGTGAGATGATTCTTCCGGGTATGATGGCGATCGCCGCACCAATTATCGTCGGTGTCGGACTTGGTTCCCATGCTCTTGCAGGACTTCTTGTCGGTTCCATATCTGCCGGTTTCCTCGTTGCTATCATGATGGCAAACGCCGGTGGAGCCTGGGACAACACCAAGAAGTACATCGAACAGGGACACTCCGGAGGAAAGGGATCCTTTGCTCACAAGGCAGCGGTTACCGGTGACACGGTTGGTGACCCGTTCAAGGATACAGCAGGACCAGCTCTGAACATTCTGCTCAAATTAATGGCAATTGTTGCAGTGGTCTTTGCACCTATCTTCCTCTAACCCTTTTTTATTGATTCTCAAAGATAGAAGAGTTTTAAAAAATTACGGAGTTCTGATGATTCCGGATACACAGCAGGTATCCGGCTCTGCATCAGGGACGCCGGACTTCAGCCAGCATCGTGCGTTTTTCCTTTGGATCCCGGGTTTCACATACGTATAGGCCATGCATTTCTCATCTTCCCTGCAGGCGTTCGCACAGGCATCAGGATCAGGTGAGGAAAGATCAAAAACCGTATAGTCTTTTCCTGGCCGATTGATATCTGGCTCTATATCGGTCTTTGGAGGAGTGAGGGTGATATCTTCCGGCCCGACAGGAACCATTTCTGGAATATTCATCTCTATTGGCCCCAAGGTCTGAATTGCAGCAATAAAAGGCGTTGCAATCATCTGGATAACCGCAGGAGAGAATGCTGCCCGTGTACAACTGCATTTGGCTTTTCCAACAACCGGTGAGTCATGGGGATCACTATCCCCGGCACGGTCAAGATCCAGCTGGGTAATGTATGCTCCCTCATGGCACCAATCCTGTTTCTGATGACTTTTTTCAGGACCGATATCCATCCAGTAGGTTGAGCCCCATAATCCGTTTCCGGATGGCTTTGAGCACTGAACCGCCCCGATTATCGGTGAATCAAGGGGATCGCAACCAGAACATGAGTCAAGATCTATCCCGGTGATATAGGACCCCTGCGGGCACCAGGAACCGGTCATTTTATGACTAGAAAGCCCTTTCTGCTCAACCGGAACCCATTGACTGCCTGCCCATTTCTCCTGCTCTTTTCCCTCTATCCTGCAACATCGTGCCTGACCAATAAGGGGGGCATCAAAGTCACTGACAGATCGATCACCATCCAGGTCAAGAGCAGTCAGATAACTCCCGTCCGGACATATCTGGACTTTTTCATGGCTGTTCTTCCCGCCTGTTTCAACCGGAACCCATTCACATGATCTCCACGCCGGTGTGCCGATACCAAAAATCCAGTTGTAGGCATATGAAGTCGGACGGTAAACGCTCACCAGATTATCACCCCATGATGCCACGCCAACCACATGACCGGCTTTATTGAGAATCGGTCCGCCAGAGTCACCGGGACAGGAGTGTAACCGGTTATCCTTAAAACTAATGCCACCCCATCCGCTATCGTCTACCGGCAGAGTCATCTTCATCTTTCCCTGTCCTGGTAATGCGCACTTGTCTCCGGTCATTCCAAATCCGACAAGCGTGAGGGTATCACCGACAAAGGGAATATTCCAGGGATCTTCAACCGGTATGGGGGTTACCAGTACCTGTGAGGAAGCAGGGGTGTTGAGTTCAAGAACTCCATAGTCTTCACGTTGCCATCCCCGGTCCTCATATTCAGGAAATATTCTCACATTTCCAGTAAGGGTAACATTTCTGCGGTTATTGGGATCTGCAACCGTCCGGACATCCCGGAGGATAAACTGTCCCTTCTTCACACAATTATTCTTTTCGTTGCAGAAGCAATGTGCTGCAGTCAGAACAAGATTGTCCGAGATAAGTGTGCCGGTACATCCTCCTGATCCAATAACCTCACCAACTGCTTCCAGTTCTCCTACCTGAACAGCCGTGCCGTGAGAGAGGGCTGATTGCTTGATCCCGATGGCTGGATCATCTGCATATCCAAATCCAATCAAGAGCATGACCAGTATTAGAAGAAAGAGGGATTTTCTATCGATAGGTTTTCTTTTATTCATCTTCATCATATCCGATATCTACATCAACACACGAACCTCCACCAGTTTTCCTATGGTTGTCGTACTAGAAAAGGTGATGTATCGTGATCAGATATATGAAAAGAAAATAATTCGCGTAAATTTCATTAGACTATATAAAAAAGAGGGATTGTGTGCTTCTGTGTTTTGAACCCCTGACCAGAATGACAAATACATTCCCATTTAAGAACTCCTAAATTCTTCTTTCAGGCAGAATAACTACTAATGTCTGATTACATCAGGAGAATACTCCAAAATAGGGCCATACTGATAAGAGGTAAAGATTGATATTCACAATTCATCATGCATTCTCAAAGACATTCATAGTATTCATGGATGCCAAAAACCCAGTCACCAAACCGATATCCATCTGGTCAGCGTACAGGTGCAGGGTATGAGGATATCTGACAAGGTTCTGTGATAATGAATACATTAAATAATATAAAGCTTGTTTATATTGGAAATAGGTGTAATTATAATGTCTTTTCTCGCCAAAGCCCGATATGAAAATCATATGTTAAAGCCCATGCAGGACCTCCCTCTGGATGAAGGTGAATCTGTAATTATCGAAATTAAACGCTCAATAGCGGATCAGATGTGTGGTTTATTAGCAACTGATGCAAAAACATCAGAATTAATCATCGATATGGAAGGATGGGATTGAATTTTTCTCAAATTCCTGAACAAACCAATATATTTATCGATTCAAATATCTTTCTTTACCTCTTTTTAAAACATCCCGGTTACTATCAAGAATGTCATAAATTCATTCAAAGAATCGAACGTGGAGAAATTATTGGACTAATTAACGATTTTGTTTATGATGAAGTGATGCATAAACTCATGATAACAGCCCTTATTAACCGCAATCATTGCTCACCTTACGAGGCTGTTTCTTTCATCAAAAGGGAGCCTGAAATTCTGGATCAACTTCCTGAATTATGAAACGCGGGTGAATTACTTCAATCACTTGACTTAACAAAAATTTCAGGCCCCTTCTTTCAAAGTGCTTTATCATTTTCAAGAAGATATAAACTACTTATCACAGATGCAGTTCATGTTACAAGAATGCTTAAAGAGGGTATTTTTCACATTGCCACGAATGATAACGACTTTAGACGTATTCCATCGTTAAACATATATAGACCCGAGCGAGAAGACTACAAAGAATAATTCATCAGTCATTATCGGATTTATGATTTCCATTCTTATTTCAGGGTAATTAATGATGCTAGGTACTTTAAATCAGACACAGGAACCATGAACAAGTTATAATTACGAGAACTCATCTTCATACCAGTATTTTAAAAATAATTGGAGTATCAAGTTATCACCCGACCGATATCCATCTGGTCAGCGTACAGGTGCAGGGACTGTTGTTCCTT
The DNA here is from genome assembly GCF_020216685.1 of Methanospirillum hungatei. GTDB lineage: Archaea > Halobacteriota > Methanomicrobia > Methanomicrobiales > Methanospirillaceae > Methanospirillum > Methanospirillum hungatei_B. The sequence continues at coordinate 8,273 of NZ_JAIWNS010000181.1, forward strand.
TTTACGGTCAGGGTTATCTGATATGACCCAGGTGCAGGAAAGGTATGATCAATCAACACTCAACAAGAATGATCAGAGAAGTGAGGATGACTCCTATGCAGGTCCCCATGTAGAGGCCATGATGCATACCAAGACGAATTGACAGGTTATCGAGGGTCATATGATCAAATCCGGTACTGGTGGTTAGGAGCGAACAGAAGAAAAACGTATGGGAGTTGGAATACCAGATGTTGCGATAGTCCAGGAAAGGTAAAGCCAACTGCTGCGATGATCTTTTTGATCTGATCCCCATCCAATCCCCTGGATATCACTAATTGAACCAACAGAACATGCATTATGGAAAAAAATGCGGGAATTTTCATTAAATTTTTTTCCCTGATAATAATTGATATTTTCCGATTCTAACGAGATGTAACAGTTGTAACAGTTGTAGCAGTTCTATGAAAAAGAGACCCTCACATTTTTTCCGGAGGGGGTGACAGGGGTGAGCAGAGCATCGGTCTGAATCGTTTTCATATCTTCGAAATATAGAAAAACCTGATTAAAATGAAGAATTTAGGGTTTGAAGATAATACTATATAGTTTGCAGGATATCACTGAATCAATTGTCATTGTATAACCCACGTTCCCGATATAAAGTATCAACCGACGGATTGTCATGACAATGGTATCAATTCAGGGGGAGATTTACTTAAATACGGCAGTATAAAAAAGGAGTTATTATCTTTTCCAATACCGCGATATTGCAGCAAGGATCCCATGTTCTCATACCTTCATTCTCTATCTTGAAGAAGATGATGCCAGAGGGAAAGATAAACCCAATTTTGTGATTTATCGATTCATTTGACGAAAAAATCGATACATCTCCCAAATAGGTTAAAAATACCCTCCGGATATTCAGTGTTTCGAGAAAAAATGCAATCTTTACAGACGAAGACTCTTATTCCCCGGGTCTATTGTTCTGATGGCGGAGTCGGTTTCTCCACATGCATTCCGAATAGTCAGATTGACACTACAGGTGCCAGAAGAGAACGGGTGCTCTCCATTCGGCTCTATTCCTGCTCCATTCGTCCAGGATCCGAAATCCCATACCATCTCAACCGGTACAGATGGAGTTCCATTGTGATTTAGGTAAAACCGGATCTGATAGGGATCGGTGCTGATGATTTCATATTCAAAAGAGGCATCGGGTTTTGTGCATTCTATTCCGGATGAAGCAGAGGGGCTCGGTTCTTTTCCGGCGTCTGTCAATTCGGCCGGTGTCTGATAAGGAGCCTCTCTCTCCGGAGATGAAATATACGGCGTATTGACAGGAGACGGCTGAACGGTGTATAGGTTTGCAGGTGCAGAGAGTGGTGAAGGGCCGGCAAAGGTGATGAGCACTATGATGAGACATACCATACCTGCGAGTATGATAAAGATTGCAAAGAGATGTATGGTTTTTACTCCCATCCGGGTGAGATACTTCAGTAGAAATGTGTCAAGATAGAATAGGATGAAGATGAATCCACATAGCCCGATTATGTGAACCGTAGGGTAGATGGCTGGGATTTTCAGAAGGAGGAGTGGGGCATATATGATGAGGAGTATGCACCCGAAACAGAGGCTGGGAGCATCCGTGGTGAATCGGAGGATATCAATTCGTTTTATTCTGCCCGTTATCGGGACCGGCGGGTCTGTACTTTGGTCATCATCATTCAGATAGGTAATCATCAGTTCATGGAGGTTTTTCTGATAACTCTGATTATCCGGGTCGAATCGAATTGCATTCAGAAAACTTGCATGAGCCTCGTGAAAGTCATGCAGACGGACCTGACACATTCCAAGGCCATTCCAGGCTCTTGCATCTGTTTTGTCAAAATCGATGAGTTGTTGAAATTTCATGGTGGCCCGTTGGTAATCACCCTGATAAAAGAGGTTCATCGCAGACTCAAACAGATCAGTAATTGGTATCACTCCTTTCTTGTTCTGAAACGCTCCCTGGTCAGACAGATCCAGGGGGATATGTGAACGATAGGTATTTAGGTGTTTTGCCAGGTAATCCGGGGGGAGAAGTTTTCAGATATTGGGCGGTTTTTTATTACAGGGCATTTTGAAGAGGAACGCACTGGATATGATGCAGGGAGTGGTCTCCTGCACAGAGAGGATGAGGGAGGGGCCAGAACGAGAAGGGGTTACTTATGAATGCCTTACCAAAGTAATTTGTAAGATATATCCGCAATTCTATCACACAAGTCAGGACTCATGGCAGAGATTATCACTCATGATGAACGGTTCCTTATGTCTCCTCAGAATGACTTTGCATTTAAGGTTTTATTTGGATCGGAAGAGTCAAAACATCTGCTTTCCTCTCTGCTTGGTGCAATTACCGGTGTATCATGCCCGGATATCACGCTCAAGAACCCGTTTCTCTTACGGAATTATCCCCTCGAGAAGGAGGGTATTCTGGATATTAAACTGACCACAGGGAATGGGGATCAGTTCTTTATTGAGATGCAGATAGAACGGTACCGGGCGATTCATCAGCGAATACTCTTTTACTGGGCACGGCTGCATGGATCACAGTCGATAAAGGGGAAAGAGTATGGATCCCTGAACCGGACGACGGGGATCTGTATCCTTGGTCATCCATGGTTTGATGGCGATGAGCCGGTATTTTGCTTTCATGCATTGGAAAGGAGTACAAATGAACAGATCAGTGATGACTTTTCCCTCATGTTTATGCAGGTGGGAAA
>NZ_JAIWNS010000013.1 GCF_020216685.1 Methanospirillum hungatei
ATTGCTCATGCACAAAAGTGCGGACTTCTTGTTATCAGGGCAACCGGTAACAGTGCATCTATTATAAATGACAACGATTTTTCCCCGAAAAACTTTTAATTTTTCTTTTCCGTACTTCCTCGCAACCGTAAGATAACCGCTGTGACACACCTTTCTCGAAAGTTGATAATGGAATGGATTCCCACAGAAAACCATTATCGTACATCTGCTTTTTTTAGATATCCGGCCTCAATCATTGCAGAGCGAAGTTCCCTGATTTCACCCCGGATCTCGATTAATTCTTCTGTAAATGTCTTCTGGAAATCAGAGCGGACACCTTTTATCTCGCGTAATGTCTCAATTTGAAGGCCAATAACAGTATCCTGTTTTCCAAGCATCTGATCTTGTTTGTTTAGCATCTGATCCTGCTTGTCTAACATCTGATCTTGTTTGTTTAGCATCTGATCCTGTTTTTGATCAAGATTATGGAGGTAATAAATTGCAGAATCAAACCTTTCTGCTAATTCCTCCATCATTTCACCTCTCAAAATAGTGAATTCTGAATAATTTCCAGAATAGGGATACTCAGTAACTTGAAGAGATTTGATCTTCACCGGCGGAGGAATATTTCGAATCGATTGAATAAATTCAGTAATTTTTTCCTCTTCACCTTCAATTACGATGATTACATCTTTTGAAGAATGGTTTTGAACATATCCCGTTAATTCAAGACCATCAGCGATATCCTCAACTTTATCCCGGAATCCTACTCGCTGAACTTTTCCTTTTACGAAAATATGATATTGTTTCTTATTTGAATCGGACATAATAAACAAACACCAATTAATTTATATGAACACTAACTCTGCATATATCTTCTGTACAACCTGAACCCATAATCTCTTCAAACATACATAATCAATAATAAGGCAAACATGAGACAAACTCACTTCCTCGCCACCGTCAGGTACCCGCTGTGACACACCTTTGTCGAAGGTCTCGTCCCCCGATCACTCCGGTCCATCTCCCGCATAATGCTCTCATGGGCAGCAACCTCTGAAAAGAGCCCGGAAGCAGTATCAAACACAATCCCCATCTGTTCAAAGAACGGTGTATAACAGACCAGGTACCCGCCAGGACGAATCAGGGAGAAGGCATAGATGACATGTTGCTTCGTTATCCCGAGATCAAGATGGACAATATCATACTGCCCGTCCATCTCAAGCACATCCCGGTTCACCACCTCAATATTCGTAAGTCCGGTCTCCCGGATACTCTCTTCAGCTATCCGGAAAAACTCCTCCCTTCGTTCACAGGTCGTAACCTTTCCGGCTACTCCGGCAAAAAAGACTGCCGCAACCCCGCTCCCGGTCCCGGCATCAAGAACATGATCCTTCTTATTCATCCCGGTAAGGCCGATCACAAGCCCGATATCCCGGGGGAGCATGGGTGCCCCGCTTCGTTTCGCCTGCTCAAAAAAGTCTGTTGCCCGGGGGAGGCGAATAACCAGTTCCTTCCCGGATTTGGTCGTGATGACATCGCCCGGCACCATCCCGATGAGCTGGGAGAGATCAACCATCCCAAGATCGGTCCCAAGACTTCCTCCACCGGCACGGACAACATAGGTCTTCCCTTTCCCTGAGAGGATGACCCGGTCTCCGGCTGCTATCATGCAGACAGACGAAGGATAGCTTCAGCGATATCTCCCTTCGTCTCAACAAGGGCTGCCTTTGCGGCTTCCTGTGTCACATTTGCCTGACCGGCAACAAGCTCCACGTCCTCATCAGGGATGACCGCTTCAGCCTCTTCAAACCGTGGTTCACCGGTAATCTGCCAGGTGACGGTGCCCTGCATCTTCATGATGGCAACCTCAGCCTGGTCAAACACATACCGACCCTTGGGAGTGGTGATGACTATCTCCTGCACGTCCTCTATCGGTTTGATATCCATCCCAAGCTGTTTCATCATCTGTTTCATCTTGCGGGGGTTCATTCCAGGTAACATGATTTATTCCTCTTTTTGTATGCCGTGTCTGACCGATACTGCCATCCCGGTTTCACAGGCCATCATCTCTATGCCGGATACAACAGCCTCGCCAATTGCGATAAACCGTCCGTCTCCATCGGTCACAATAACCTCATCACCGGCGTGGATGCCTGGATCAGCATCGGTAACATGTCTGCAGAAGAGGTTTTTTCCGGCCGCGATGAAGGATATCACATCCTCTCTGAGCTTGACCCGGCCGGTTTGTCCGGACAGGGCTTCATGGAGCCGCTTTCCCCCGGCAAGCCCAAGGGTCAGACGCCCGTCATGAGCACGGAGGGTTGCAAGGCGTTTTCCATCAAGGAGAACCTGACGGACTCCGCCTCGTCTGGATGTGATAAACCTGCAGGAATCAGGAAATAATTGTACACCTGTACCCCTGCCAAACTGGAGATCAGCGATGGTCCTGACACGACTGAGCATATTGCTGCGCTAATATTCGGTTCACATCTTCGATAAATGCACGCTCTTCTTCCTTAGGGATAAAGGCTCCGGCAGCGATCCGGTGTCCTCCCCCTGAACATCCCTCACGTCCCTCGCATGCCAGAGTGAGTGCCTGCTGGAGATCAACTCCCTTACTCACGACCTCCGGACGGGTCCGCATGGATATCTTCGTCATCGACGGGTCAAGAGAGTCCTCGCACATGATCAGGATCGGTTTTTCAGGATTGAGCCGGGAGAGTGCCATGCCCGCCCCGATGCCTACAATAGTATCCGGGAACCGGCCGCCTACGTGAATGTAGAGCATATGGGAGAGCTCGGTCACACCGGTATCGGTGATATAGAGCATGACCTCGCGTATCTTACTCCGGTGATTCCGGAGCATATGTTCCGCCTCCCGGTAAGCAACCACCCGATCACCACGACAGATAGCCCCCCCGAGCTCCGGTCGCTGCCACCGCCCGCATGAGTTCAGCATTGTTGCAAATTCTGAGGCATTCCGAAGTGATGCCTGATGCTTATCCTCGTCAGGGAAGATATAGTGGTCTGCGAAGAGTCGCCCGGTGTCTTTTCCATGAGCAACCATCTGTTCAATGACCGCACAGCATACCTGCTGTTTCTGATCAAAAGAGAGATCCTCCCAGACCGGCCACCGGTTGGGCTGGACGAGGGTAATACCGATCCGTTCAAGAAACTTCCCGGCACCATCCGGGTCCCTGCTTACTCCGGGGATATCCATGTCATCAGAATATGCCAGGGACTGGGGAAGCGGTCGGGTGGATATCCCGTAAATATTGAGATCATGCTCCCAGAGCTCGACGGTACCCTGCCTGACCCCATCCTGCAGGATCTCCCGTGCCGGGCCGGTGAGGCAGAGATGCTCCCTATCCATCATATCACCGATATTCCCGATGATTGCAAGCTTGGCAAGATCAGTGTTGATCGAGTCCAGCTCCCTTGCAAGGAGATATGAGACACCGGCAGCACTCATCTTCTCATACCCATGGTTCAGACAGTTCACCTCGATGAAGGGATCTCCATGTTCTGCCGGCTGGCTGACATGATGATCGATGATGATCGTTCTGGAGGGGTCCAGCCCCTTCTCAAGAAGCATCTGCTGCTGACCTGAACCAAGGTCGGAGAATATCTTCAGGGAGGAGTCATCCGGGATCTGGTCAAGGGTCAGAGGATCGAGCTGACGGACAAAGGTAGTGGAAACGCGGATGCCATCACGACTAAGGGCCTGTGCCAGTATAGCCTCACTGCTGATCCCATCCGCATCAATATGAGAGATGATCGTCACCTCCTCACATGAACGGACTGCATCAGCGGCAGCCCTGATATCCTCAAGAAGACTCATTCAGGTACTATATGGAGGGATGAGAAAAAGAGGAATGTGCAGGGAGTGAAATATGAGACAGGAGGAAGGATGATTTCATGAACGTCCACATGCAAGGCAGGCCCTTTCCGGATGACCTGACACACTATGCAGAATTTATAGGGCAGGGATTACTATCCCCGGAAGAGATGCAACGGATTGATGAGAACGCACAGGCCCTTGGCATCAGTGGAATGGAACTTATGGAGTCCGCCGGGACCGGACTTGCGATGGCTGCACGCCGGTATCAGCCGGGAAAAATACTCATCTTGTGCGGGAGCGGAAATAATGGCGGTGACGGAATGGTGGCCGCCCGTCATCTTGCAGGGGAGGCAGATATTGCCGTCCTCTGGTATGACTCGGGAAGACAGACCGACTCGACAAGAACACAGCTTCAGCGTCTTCTCTCTTGCAGGGTTACATCAATTCCATTCCGAAGCAGGGATGACCTGATTGAGCATACCCGGATCTTTCAGGATACTGACCTTATCATTGATGCTCTTCTTGGAACCGGAGGAACGGGTTCGGTCCGGGAGCCTGTCAGAACCTGTATCGAATTTGCAAATAATGCAAAGGCACCGATCCTCTCTGCCGATCTCCCGTCACCAGGTATCATCCCTGACAGGATCTGTGCATTTCACCGGGCAAAAACCGAAGGAGCAGAGATCTATGGCATCGGGATTCCTCTTCTCGCTGAAATTGGAACGGGACCCGGAGATCTTCATATTCTCCGGAAAAGGCACCCGGACAGCCACAAGGGTGTGGGAGGCAACATCCTCGTTATCGGGGGTGGCCCATACCAGGGAGCTCCCTACCTTGCAGGCCTTGCAGCACTTCGGGCCGGTGCAGATATCGTCCGGGTTGTAACCCCCCATTACCTGCCTGAACCGGATATTATCCATGTTCCAACAGCCGGTGATCGAATTACTTCTACAGACCTTGACATCATCATACCCCTGTGTCAACACGCTGATGTCGTCCTCTGTGGTCCGGGTCTTGGTCCAGAATCCCATGATGTCATCAAAGTCCTCGCCCCCCATATCAGAAAAGGAGTCTTTGATGCAGATGCACTCGTGGATCCTCTCCCTATTGCGGGCGAATCACTCTATACACCCCACGCAGGAGAGTTTGCACGGATGTCCGGCTATAGTCCAGGAAAAACACCACGGGAGCGGGCACATACAATAATGAAGGCACAGATATCAGGGACGGTTCTCCTCAAGGGAGCGGTGGATGTCATCTGTGACGGATCACGGGTCAGGTTTAACCAGACCGGTACACCAGCCATGACGACCGGTGGGACCGGGGATGTGCTTGCCGGAGTATGTGCAGCCCTGATGGCTGTTGTTCCTGCATTTGAGGCAGCGTGTATCGGAGCCTATGTCACAGGGCGCGCAGGAGAACTCATAACACAGACCTGGGGGTATGGGATGACGGCCCGTGACCTCCTTACGGCAGTACCTCAAGTATTGTTCAGGAACACTTCTGAGAGAGAATAATGCCGGTATTTACTCATCTTGATGATGACCGTGCCAGAATGGTGGATGTATCCGCAAAAGGTGAAGTCTACCGGAAAGCGGTCGCTACAGGAACCATAACCCTTCGTCCCGATACCTTGTCTGCGATTCGGGATGGCACTGTTGTAAAAGGGAACGTCCTTGCAACAGCCAGAGTAGCCGCTACACTTGCTATTAAAGATACTCCGCGGCTTATTCCGATGTGCCATGCAATCCCCGTTCATGGAATTGATATCACCTTTGATTATACAAAAACGGGAATCACAGCCACAGTTACAGTCATATCTGCCGGAAAAACCGGGGTTGAAATGGAAGCACTTGTCGGTGTGAGTACCGCCCTTCTCACCATCTGGGATATGGTTAAATCAGCCGAGAAGGATGAGAACGGGCAGTACCCGGTTACCGGTATCTCTGATATCAGGGTACTTGAAAAAGTAAAGCAGGACCTGTAAGGCAGTCATCAGGAGCAGGTATATATCCTGTCTAAGTGACCTTAAATGGACTTTCGGGATCCGTCCCGTTAGGAATGTAGCCTGATTTCAGGCTGAACCTGGTGAACCGCATGACAAAATCGATGTATGCATATGTCAGGGATGCATGGAAGGTCCCTGATGAGACCGGAGTCAAAGCCCTCCTGTGGGAACGGATGCAGGACTGGCGCCGGGAAGGAAGTATTGTTCGTGTCCGCAGACCAACGCGGATTGACCGGGCCCGTGCTCTTGGGTACAAGGCAAAACAGGGTATCGTTGTAGTCCGTGTGAAGGTCCGCCGTGGAGGCCGCCGGGCATCCAGATATGTTCGTGGACGACGTACTGCCCGTATGGGTGTAAACCGGAAGACCATGGGAAAAAGCATCCAGCGGATTGCTGAAGAGCGCGCCTGCCGGAAGTACCCGAACATGGAAGTCCTGAACTCATACTGGGTCGGAGAAGACGGACGTCAGAAATGGTATGAAGTTATCCTTCTCGACCCGCATCACCCGTCCATTATCAATGATAAAACCCTGAACTGGATATCAAAACCAGGGCACCGTGGCCGGAGTGAGCGTGGACTGACCAGTGCTGGTGTCAAGGGCCGTGGCATGCGCAGACGCGGGAAAGGTACTGAAAAGTGCCGTCCATCAGTCCGGGCAAATGCAAACCGGGCTAAATAACCTTTTTTAAATGCACGTCTTTGACGGTTGCGTTTTTCCTTATCCTTCCGGAACGGTAAGTATTGCCAGGTATGCACGGGAGCTTTCATCACTTGGCTTTTCTGGGTGTATTGCTGCCGGCATGGCACCGGAAAACAGGACATACGACATCCCGGTCTGGACAGCACGATACCTGACGGAGGTTCCGGCCCGTCTTCTCAGCAGAGAAGCAGGAAGAGCCATACAGGTGAATGATCTCGTGTATGTACAGGCGAAAGATGCCGGATATAACCGGAATATCCTCACAACACAAGGGGTCCATGTCATGACTGATCTGCATACAACTCCGAAGGACGGGTTTGACCGGTACTGTGCACAACTTGCCGCCGAACGGGAGATTGGAGTGGATCTCTCAGTCAGACCACTCATTGAACTTCGTGATGGTGCAAGGCAAAAAGTCATCAGAAGATATGAAGAGATTTTTACGCTTCAGAACCGGTATGAATTCCCGATTGTGCTGTCAAGTCATGCCGCTGATATAACCCACCTGAAAAGTCCCCGGGAAATGATACGGCTCTTTTCACTTGTATGGAAGGATGAGAGCCTCTTATGGGAGTCTCTGGAAAGCATCTGCCTGATAAAAAACCGGACCGGACCGGTTGTGGAGATATAAATGCGTCTTCGCCCGTCGATGCGTGAAAACTTCAGATATATCCTTGTTCGGATTACTTCGGATTCGGTCTTTGAATCGCGTGATCTGTACCGATCCATTGCAGAGTCGGTTGTCAGTCTGTATGGTGACAGCATCACGGCACAGATCTGGCCGTCTGTCATGCAGGTATCCGGTTCTTATGCAATTATCAGATGCAGGCGCGGTCTGGAGCACCAGCTGGAGACTGCTCTGTGTGCGATATCGCAGATTCAGGGCATACCTGCAGCAATACACCCGCTCAGAACATCCGGAACGATCCGGACTCTGAAAGAGAAGATACCGCCCTGCACCGAGAAACGATGCGCAAAAGCCGTGATATCAGGGGTCCCCTGTGATGTTCTTGTTTCTATGCAGGGAAGGATAGATCTCAAAGAAAAGGGGATTTATCATGAGATACCACGGTACATAACAGAAGAAGATACTGAGGACCTGTACTATGATGAATAATAATCAGGCCGCATATGATCGCGCCATTACAGTTTTCAGCCCGGATGGGAGATTATACCAGGTTGAATATGCACGTGAGGCGGTCAAACGCGGCACAACTGCAGTTGGAATAAAATGCCAGGAGGGCGTCGTCCTGATAGTTGATAAACGGATCAACTCGCGCCTTCTTGAGGCCAATTCAATAGAGAAAATTTTCAGGATCGATGAGCATATCGGAGTTGCGTCATCAGGGCTTGTCGGCGATGCACGCGCACTGGTCGACCGGGCCAGAATCGAAGCTCAGATAAACCGGGTCACGTATGACGAACCGATCGATGTCGAGACCCTTGCAAAGAAACTTGGCGACCACATGCAGACCTATACCCAGTTTGGCGGGGCACGCCCCTATGGGACTGCACTCCTTATTACCGGTATCTCTGATGGCCAGTTCCGTCTCTTCGAAACAGATCCGAGTGGCACCCTTCTTGAATACAAGGCAACCGGAATCGGAACCGGAAGACCTGCCGTGATGAAACTGTTCGAGGAAGAGTACACGCACGAATGTTCCATAAAAGATGCCATTACCCTTGGTCTGAAAGCCCTTCATGAAGCAACGGAAGGGAAGTTCGATGTAAACACCGTTGAGATCGGAGTAATTACCAGGGACGAGGAGCAGTTCAGGAAGATGTCACGGGAAGAGGTTCTGTCCTATATCGGACAGCCACAGTAACCGGAACAGGGAGGCAGACCGGTGATATCACTCGATGATGCAGTTGTTGCAAAACTTGAGAGCCATGGTGAGCGGTTTGAGATCCTGGTAGATCCGGATCTGGCCGCAAAAATCAGGCAGGGTGAAGATGTCCCGATTGAGGATGCGGTTGCAGCACTCCAGATCTTTGAGAACGCTTCCCAGGCTGAACGGGCATCAGAAGAGTCTCTCAAAAAAGTGTTCAAAACAACAGATTTTGAACCGATCGCATTGCACATCATCCGGAAGGGAGAGATTCACCTTACCTCAGAACAGCGAAAGGTCCTGACCGCGGAAAAACGCAGACAGGTCATCACCTTTATCGCGCGGAATGCAGTTAATCCCCAGACCGGGCATCCTCACCCGCCACAGCGGATTGAACTGGCAATGGAAGAAGCAAAAGTCCATATTGATCCATTCAGGAGCGTTGAGGAACTGGTAAAGGACACGATGAAGGCACTCAGGCCTCTTATCCCCATCAAGTTTGACGAGGTCAGGGTTGCAGTCAGGATCCCGCCGGATTATGCACCCCGTGCGTATGGTGAGATCTCAGCCGTAGCTGCCATCGAGAAAGAAGAATGGCAGAAGGACGGGTCATGGATCTGTGTTGTGGTAATCCCTGCCGGAATACAGACCGAGTTCTACGACCTGATTAACCGGATCAGTCATGGGAATGCAGAGACAAAGATCATCAAGTAACTATAAGTGTATTTGAATCCAATAAAAAAGGACATCTAGGTAGGTTTTGAATATGGCCAGAAAAATGGTAAAGGCAAAGGGGAGGGTATCCGGCTCTACGGGCAGATTTGGTCCGAGATATGGTCGGTTTATCAGGAAACGAGTACGTGATGTTGAACTGATCTCAAAAGCAACACACACCTGTCCCCGCTGTGATACCGTTTCAGTAAAACGGAAAGGAACGGGCATATGGGAATGCAGAAAATGCTCATTCAAGTTTGCCGGCGGCGCATATGTCCCGGTCACTCCGAACCTGAAGGTTGCCCTGCGTACTATTGAGCGGACAGTAAAGGAGGCGTAAAGCTTCTATGCCTGGGTCGTATAAGTGTGCCCGGTGTAAACAAAAGGTCGAGATCGATATTAATGTCCGGTGTCCCTTCTGCGGGCATCGGATCCTTTTTAAAGAACGGGGAGCAGCAATCAAAGAACTCAAGGCCAGATGACTCTGGTCACTACTTCCCGACGTTCCACTCCGGCAACCAGATCGATAGCCAAGGATCTCGCATTTGCAACCGGGGCCGGGTATCTGTCACGGGGAAAACATGGGCTTCGTGAGATCTCCGATGAGCATGACCTTTTCATCGTATTTGAGCAGCAACGAGCAGGGATACTGATGACGCTCTATCGTGAGGGTGAACCATGCCTCATGCGAATCATCAAAAAGCATGACACGGGTGTTCGTGAGGGCCTTCTGTACAGGGGTATCAGAACATCAGACGATGAACTGGGCGGGATCCTTGAGGGGACATGCCCGGTTGATTATCTTGATCACAATGATCTGGTACTTGCCTTTGACGGTCCCCAGAAGCGGTGCATGACGCTCATACTCGGCAGGGTTCTGGATGATGCATGAAGCAATCTTCACCTTTGAAACACCCGATACCGG
>NZ_JAIWNS010000014.1 GCF_020216685.1 Methanospirillum hungatei
AGTAATTGTCAGATCCCTGCTCCCAGAGGCAGAAACCGATGGAGCGGGCAGATCCTGGGGGACAATAACAGAGACGTCTGAATCATCGTTCGAAATCCACATCAGGGCAGAAGATCTGACCGCGCTCAGAGCGGCTCTGAACACCTGGCTCAGACTGGTTCAGATAGCTGAAGAGATGGTACAGACAACTAAAAAGGCGGGAAGAACAAATGAATAGGAGGAGTTAAGGATGCAGAATATTTCGCCAAAAGTGCAGAACCAGATAAATATGCTTCAGCAGATGCAACAGCAGATGCAGACCATCCTCTCTCAAAAGAGCCAATATGAACTGGCTGCGCAGGAAGCACGAAGAGCGGTTGAAGAACTGAACGAAACAGATGACTCTGCTGCGGTGTACATGAACATTGGAACTGTTGTCATGCAGAAACCTAAATCTGAAGTCATCTCCAAAGTCACTGAGAAGATCGAGACACTGGAGATCAGGATCCGATCAATAGAAAAGCAGGAGAAGATGCTTCAGGAGAAGTTTGAAAAACTTCAAAGTCAGGTTCGTTCAGAGATTGAGGGACGAAAAACCCCCGACGCAAACTGAATCCATATCTTTTTTGAGCGAGGATTGCCGAGCCAGGTCAAAGGCGACGGATTTAGGGTCCGTTCCCGAAGGGGTCCGGGTGTTCAAATCGCCCTCCTCGCATTCTTCAGGAAATTGTCCCAGTTGATATCACCACGTTTTTTATTCACAGAAATCAATACTTCTCCAACTGCTCATTATGGAATTTGGGGTTGTGGGGATTGTGATGTGGCACATACAAAAATCGGACGTGTCTACCCGGCAGCAGGATATACTCAGAATTGTCCGGGCAATGGTACTGGGAGTACTTCTTGTAACAGGAATTTTTATCGGGGTGGGGTCTGGCGAACCCCTGGCAAAAGAGACTCTTGATTCAGGACCTGATGTTGCAATAATTGATGCATCAGTCAGGATGGACATCTCCGACATGGGTGAGATCACTCTGGGAACGATTCCTGAGGAACGATTAATCGTTACCATCACCGTTCAGAATACGGGGAACCGGGAGGCTCCCGGATACAAACTTCGTGCATATCTTGTACGGGTTGGCAGAGAGGATGAGATCGGAGCTCAGATAGGAGGCGATATCACCGACACCAGACTTGGCGCAGGTGAAACCCGGACATATACCAAGAGCTGGTCTCTGCCGCCACACCTGAAGAGGGGGGAATACCGGGTCATGATCGTCCTCGATACAAGCAGTTATTTTATTGAGCCTGATACTGACAACAACCGTATGACAAGTCAGCAGCCCGTCGTTCCCGGAGCGCTTACCGGCCCGGAGGGATCAATTCCGGTATATTCACCTGCAGAGATTACCAAGCCAGGATATTATGTATTAAAGCGGGATATCGACGGGCGAAAGAAGATGAATGTTTTTGAGATAAAAACATCAGGCGTGACCATCGACGGGGGAGGCAATACTATCAGAGGCTCGTCATCGGGATTTAATTCAGGGATTTATATCAATGCAGGAGCCGCAATCCGGGATATTACCATCAAAAACGTCGTAATAGAGGGGATGGATGCAGGCATCTGGATGTACAAGGTAAGTAACAGTGTTATTGCAAACTGTACAATCAGAAACACTGCTAACATGGGGGTCCGGCTTGATCAATCCAATCAGAACCAGATTTTTGATAATACGTTTGAGAAGAACGCCATAGGTATCGGAATTTTCCAGTCCAAAGATAATGTCATCTTCAATAACCTCTTGAAAAACCCGCATAATGCAGTCGTGAATGAAAATGAGCGGAATATGTGGAACACCGATCTCAAATCAGGAACAAATATCATCGGTGGTAGTATGATTGGAGGAAATGCCTGGTTTGATGAGACGGGTGAAGGAGGATTTTCTGCATCCGCTCAGGCCTATACCCATGATGGTATTTCTGATTCACCCTATTCACTGAATGCAAACAATATCGATCTCTATCCCCTCTCCCGGTCACCCTCTAAACCATCGGTTGCGGCAACTCCTCCAACATATACGCCAGTCCCGACAGATACTCCTGTTCAGGAATGGAGTGATTCAAAGATAGAGACTCCCCCTGAAGAACCAGTCTCTGACCAGGTGATTGAGCCGCCCATGCCGGATGTGGTTGAGACCAGTACCGAAGAAAGCACACCTGAACCAGAACAGAGTCCGGATATCCGGACTGAAGAAGCAGGAAAGACAGACGAATCTGAAACAACCCCTCCCTCACATCCTCTTTCACCCTATGCAGATATCAGCGTAAAAGAGATCACAGGGCCTGAAACCGGCTGTCCGGGAACAGAATTCACCATCTCTGCAGTTATTGAAAACACCGGCGGGTATGATGCTGATGCATTCCAGGTCAGATACTACCTGACTGAAGATCGTCAGATAGATGGGAAAGATATCTTTCTTGGAGAGAAGACAGTCCGGGACCTTCCATCAGGGAGCGAGCAGACCCTCACCGAGTCATTTATAATACCCAAATTGATCGGCCTTAAAAATTATTATCTTGCAATCATCACAAATGCAGATAATTCAGTGTTTGAAAATAAAAAAGAAAATAATAACGGATATTCATCCATTCGGATGGCAATCCGGGATTGTTAATTACTCTTTCTTTTCTGTACTATTCTCTTCTTCAAGAGTGATTGGAGTAATATTCCGAACCGTTACTTCAAAGGTAAGAGCCTTTCCTGCAAGAGGACTGTTCAGATCAAAGGTAACATTGGTTGCATTCATATCAGCGATGGTAGCCTGGAAGAGTTGTCCACCGTCAAAGAGCGTGACACGATCACCAACAGTTGCATTCTCGCCGGCCGGGATAAATTCAATCGGCATAGAGACGATCTTTGCCGGATCATATTCACCATATGCCTCTTCAGGGGAGAGAGTAAACTTCTTTGTTTCATTCACTTCCATGCAATGAAGGGCCTTGTCAAAGCCGGGGATTGCCCCACCAGAACCAAGTATCAGACTGAAAGGCTGACCACTCTTATATGAACTGTCAAATTCTGTTCCATTGTCAAAGGTTCCGATATAGTCTACCTCGATAAGATCTCCGGTCTGTGCTCCTCCAGTACATGCAACAGCCTGGGTTTCTGCCGGAGTTATGGTCTGGACCTGTTCAGGCTGGATTGTTGTACACCCGCAGATGAGTGCTGCCGCGATAAGAAGAATTGCGCCTGCAATACCAAGGCAGGTACTGCATCCGCTGATGGTGAAACGTTTCTCCATACTCAGCTCTTGGAGGATGACCGGGAAAAGAGTTCTCTCAAAACCCGGATACTGGAGGTACGAGCACCCACTAAAAATCCGGGGTGATGATCAGGTCTTCTGGTTCATGCGCAAGCCCGATGGCAGCAAGAGAACCGATAATCCCCCCTCCACCATAGGTATAAATCCCACACTCACGGGCACACTGGCGCGCTTCCTGACAGCTGATCAGACTGGTCCGGGCCCGAAGCCCATACTGATGTAATGAATCCGGGATCAGAAATCCGGTCTTAATCGCGATACCCCACCCGTCTGACACACTTTCATCACCGATAAACCGGACGGCTGCCTTTCTGATAAGGTCGGCTTTTTCCGGAACCACTGCCAGTTCTATGGCACTACAGGAGTTCCCCGCGGTCTTCTCCGGAAGATCCTGCCAGAGCATGGCGATGTGATGGCCGATGGGAAACGTGCCGGACAATTCTGACAGGTAATCAAGAAGGGCTATTGCAAGAGCAAAGGTTGCCCCCTCTTCAAACCGGTCGGTATTGTCAATTCCGATGATAATATGCACGAGCGCCTGCGTCCTGATACAACCTTCTGTTGCCTGCTCATGCCTGACCGTATCAACGTTGATGACCCCTTCTGCCCTGCCCATCATCCCTGTCAGTGAGAATGCCGGACCCCCCACAGAACGGATCCTCTGCACAATCTCATCTCCTTCCTGCCATATCCCGGTTACCGCGACAGCTGACTCAGGCCAGAGTCCTACCGTACTCTCATACCGTCCCATCCGGACAAACTCACGAAGTATCGTCCCCTGACGGATGATCCTGATATCCGGATTGGCCTTGGCATGATGCCTCGCACAAAATGCAGCACAGGCACTGGACAGGCACTCATGCACAATCTCCACCATATCACCATCGACAGCGGTAAAGATCCTCCGGCATGCGGTCCGGGGTATGGCACTGACAGCTGCATACCTGCTCGGAGCACGGCCATGAGGCTGGGTGAGCACCGTCAGACATCCCTCATCAGATAACCGGACGATCCAGTCCCGTGCGGTGCTTCGGGGGATACCGGCTGACTGTGCAAGATCATCTACGGTAAAGGAACCCTTCCGTAGGGTCAGCTTTCGCATCAGCTTCAGATACGAACGTCTGCGCTCAATTACCCCCTGCATACCTGTCACGAATTGAAAGGATATCTCCAAGGACCGCACTTGCAGTCTCAAGCGATCCGGCCCCTTTCCCTGAGAAGACCAGGTCCCCGGCTAGATCGGTACGCAGGATAATAGCATTTAATGACCCGTGAACAACAAGCGGATGATGCCGGGGGATGATCCGCGGTGACAGCCGGTAGAGATTCTTTCCAGGGATTATCTCTCCGATGAGCCGTATCGTTGCATCCTGCTCTTCTGCAAGCCTGATTGCTTCTTCGGTCAGGAGATCAATCCCGGTGATATCAATATCTTCAAGCGTTATCCGCTGGTTCAGGACCGTATTTGCTAAGATTACCAGTTTAATTGCAGCATCAATGCCTTTTACATCATACGTCGGATCTGCCTCAGCATACCCAAGAGCCCGTGCCTCGTCAAGTGCCTGCTTGTATGACAGACCCTCTTCAGCCATTCTGGTCAGAATGTAATTGCATGTCCCGTTCAGAACTCCATACAGGGCCTGTACCTCATTTCCACCAAGTGACTCAAGCAGCGTATGCAGAATTGGGATCGCTCCGGCAACGGTTGCTTCAAAACGGAAGGAAACCCCTGCTTTATCTGCCTCCTGTCTCAGCTCATGATAATGGAGGGCAACCGGGCCCTTGTTTGATGTGACCACATGACAGCCCCTGGATAATGCAGTCCGGATATACGAGGTTGCAGGCTCCCCGGTTGCTGCATCTGTCGGGGAGACCTCTACCAGTACATCATAGGGAGCCGTCCGGACAACGTCATCAGCAGTAATGGATACATCACCGCACAGTCCGGTCTCTCTCTTGCGGGTAAGAAGATCAAAGGGTGAGATACCATCCGGTTGAATCAGTCCGGACCGTGAATCTGCAACACCGGTCAGCACAATCCCAAGATCCTTTCTGGTCATCGCTTCAAGGATCCCCCGACCGACGGCACCGGTCCCGATAAGTGCAATACGGATGGTCATATCAGAACTCCAGGGGCTCTATCATCAGGATGTCCTTCTGCTTTGACACATCACGAAGGATTTCAATCGCCTGATCCATATGTTCCCTGCTCAATGCTTTGATGGTGCACTTTGCCGAACTTCGTTCATGTATCGCAGGCATGGCAAGACTCATCCGCGTAACCTCTGCAAAACCGGTACTGTCAATCCGATCAACCGTGTCACCAAGGTTTGTATGAATCAGATGGCCGATGAGGATGACCGACTGCTGATAATGCATCCGCTCTTCCCCAAATCTGATGACGGTGATCCCCCGCTCCTGAAAGAGTTTCAAAAGTGCATCGAGCCGCTCCGGGGGGATTTCAATAACCACTTCCACCCCGAGGGAACCCTTGTCTGATGAAAAGTCATGTTCATGAATGACCGTCTTGATATTACCCCCGGCATCGGAGATCGGCATCAATGCTGCAACCAGCTGACCTGGCGTATCACGGATTTCAAGCTTCATCGAGACCTGCATACATCTCCTCCCTGCATTATTAAATCAAAATGATGCATTTTTTCACCGGAAAGGGGTATTATCACTGGTAATGATCACCGACATGGAAAATCCGTCGCCAAACGGATGCTCATCATACAGTGTTGTAATCTGGGTCTTGTTTGTCCCGTTCACTGATGTATTGTTCCCGTAAATATCCACCGAAACACCTGCTTTACTGAATGAATAGAGGGGATCGCCGAGCGGGATAGACATATCATCCCGATAGCTGGTATTGCTAAAGACATGAAGACCGGTCTGGCTCTCTATTCCTGCATTTTGCAGATTTATTCCGGCTGGCGGAAGAGAAAAGCTGAACGTGGTCTTTCGTTCAGGTGCAACAAAGACCTCCATGGTCTGATTCTGATACCCGGGCTTTCCAATCTCAAGAATGTGAGGACCTGACTCAATTCCGTTCAGGGCGAGTGGCGTTACACCGCGCACCTCACCATCCAGAAGAACGATGGCGTTATCCGGACTGCCGGTCAGCATAAGCCCCCCGGTTGTGCGGGAGGGATGAGTGCCGGCTCCATACACCGCTGCGTTATGGACCGGTACCACTTCGCTCACACTCCCCTGATACTGGGCATTTCCCAGATACGATACGCGGATATACTCAGCAGGAGTGTGATTGCCCCTGAAAAATTCAAATCTCCCTGCCCGATCTGTCGCATCAACCGCAATTCGCTCAAAAGGATATGCCGGATCACCATCTGGGGAAGACTCCAGGCTTACCCGTTTGTTCCCAAGAGGAGAGCCGGATGCATCAGTCAGTGTCCCGGTCACGGTAAAGGCGTACCCTTCCTGAGGGTTTTCAGGTGTCACCGTTATTGTTATCAGTGTCTCCTGTTTATCTGCGGCCGCCCAAGGACAGAGAGAACACAGTACCAGAAAGAAGATGAGAAGCGGGATTAAGATCCATTGCCGTGAACATATCCCTGAATAGTTCCCCATATCAGATTTCATGAACTGAGGGATAATTTCGTGGCAAAAATCATGAACATACCGTTCTGAAGATCAGTGCCCGAATCCCGGTCTCTTGAAAAAAGTTAAAACGCGAATCCTGCTTTACCACTTGTTGGTACAAATTCAGGATTACCCTTCTCATACTTGATGATGATGGATGCAAACTCCTCGGCTGCCTCAAACCCCATGGCGGTGACGATCCGGTCCTTGTATACAACCGGTTTATTCTGAATGATCGCATCCTCTTTCATCATCTCACGGACGGTAAGACCAGGAGCTACCGTTGCAATCTTCTTCTTCAGTATTCCTGCTTTTGCAATCACAATCGGGGCATTATCAATCGCTGCAACGACCTTTTGTCTGGTATTGAAGATCGTAACTAATTCGATGAGATGCCGGTTATTCCAGAGATGTACCTGGGTTCCCGGACCTCCGACGATCATCAGGGCATAATAATCATCAATTCCTGATAGCAGAACATCTTCAAAGGTCCGGTTCACTTTCGCCTTCTTGCCAAGGACGCCCATTACTACTCCGACGTGCGTCGATGCAAGTTCATACGTCACCCCGGCCTCCTGAAATTTTTTTACCGGAATCAGGAGTTCCTCATCTCTGAACTTTTCAGGAGGAATCGCGATGAGTACCTTCATATCATTATCACTGTAATCAGAAGCATATTAACCATATTGAATCCTTCGCTGAAACTATCAAATTCACAGACAACGCTTAGATACTGATGCCAAATCTCAATATCGCCTACCTCGGACCAGAGGACCTGGTAAAAGAGCTGGGGAAAAAAGGCACTTCAACCGACATAACCTTCTATAACATGAAAAAAGGGGGGGTAACATTAACGATTATTGAGCCCTCCCGATACCCGGAAAAGTTGTCATCCCTCTTTTATACGGCATCCCTTGCAGATCTTGCTGTACTGGTTATTGATGCGCTGAGCGCAAAGCTGGGAGAGATAATTCTGATGCTGAACGCGGCCGGGGTGAAAGACGGTGTGTTCATCCTGAGAAATTACCTTGACAAAGGACAGATTGCACCGCTCATCCGGGGTACTGTCCTGGAGCAGTATACAGAGCTTCCAGATGATCCGGTCGTGCTGCGTGAGTGGTTGTTGAACCGTGCCGGAGAACATAAATCTGCGCGCAATACGGAAAAGGGCAGTGTTCCCATCGATCATCACTTCAATGTGAAAGGAATCGGGACCGTCATTCTCGGATGTGTACAGGAAGGGACTATCAGGCGCCACGATCAACTGACGGTCCATCCCTTAGGAAAGCAGGCCCAGATACGTTCAATCCAGATGCATGATGATGATGCAGAGGAGGCATCTGCCGGAGACCGGGTCGGGTTGGCCCTGAAAGGAATTGAGGCTGACGATCTTGACCGCGGATTTGTTCTTTCATCCGATCCACGAATCATCTCATCTCTGAAGATAACAGGAACCGCAGATATCATCCCTTACTGGCCACAGCCACTGAAAGAACAGATGGTTTTGTATGCCGGACACTGGATGCAGTTTCTCCCCTGCAGGGTGTCTGCAGTACGTGATGCAGGTGATTTCAGAAAACCGACCCTCACCCTTGAGTTTGAGCGGGAACTGATATACCTCCCCGGCTCGGTCATCATCCTCCATTACCTTGAGAGTGAAAAACTGCGGATTGTCGGGACCATCACGATACGCTGACACTCATGAAACACCCGAAGCAGCCTCATTTTTTACCAATATCCCTTGAGGAACTTCGGGCACTTGGTATCGATCAACCGGACATCATCATGGTATCCGGTGATGCGTATGTTGACCATCCCTCGTTTGCTGCAGCGCTCCTTGGCCGGGTTCTCTGGGATGCCGGGTTTTCTGTTGCGATAATACCACAGCCGGATCCAAAAAACCCGGAGTCATTTTGTGTGCTCGGAGAGCCACGACTCTTTTTCGCAATCTCCGGGGGGAGTGTTGACTCCATGGTGAGTAACTATACTGCTGCACGAAAGAAGCGGTCAGATGATGCCTACTCACCTGGCGGTACACCACGAAGACCGGATCGGGCAGTCCTTGTTTATACCGATCTCGTTCACCGGCTGTTTCCTGATGTACCCATCATCATCGGCGGGATTGAGGCGTCACTCAGACGGTTTGCCCATTATGATTACTGGTCCGATTCTGTCAGGCAGTCAATCCTGGCAGATGCACCTGCAGATCTTCTCGTCTTTGGTATGGGGGAGACCGCCCTGTGCACTATTGCACAGCGTGCAGATACCGGAGAGAAACCGAAAAATATGCATGATATACCCGGAACGGTCTGGAAAATTCCCCCTAAGCAACTCCATGATCTTGATATGCCCGACCTGTGCACTCTGCCGGCATATACAAAGGTTCGTGAAAGTCCTGATGATTTTTGTCTGGCGCATACCCTTATATCAAAAAATCAGAACCCTTTTGTGGGCAGGCCCCTTCTGCAGCAACATCCAAAGACGGTAATAATCCAGAACCCTCCATCACTCCCGTTGAGTCCACGTGACATGGACCGGATATATGATCTCCCCTATACCAGGGAAAAGCATCCCTCGTACCAGGAAGACATTCCTGCTCTTACTCCGGTCAGGTTCTCAGTGATTTCACACCGGGGATGTTATGGGAACTGCAGTTTTTGTGCCCTTTCCATGCACCAGGGAACAATCATTCAGAGCAGAAGCCGTACATCCATTCTGAAAGAGATTGCATCATTTGAGAACATGCGTGGATTTTCAGGGATCGTCAGTGATGTCGGTGGACCGAGTGCAAATATGTACGGGGATTTTTGTCAGAACTGGGAGAAGAATGGTGCATGCACCGATAAGGAGTGCATACGCTGCCCGGCGGTCAGGTCAGGTATTCAAGACTATCTTGACATGCTTGATGAAGCGGAAAAACTCCCCAAAGTAAAACACGTATACATCGGCTCCGGGCTCCGGTATGATCTCATCCCTCTGGACAAAGACCGTTTCAGGCAGATTTCCCGACATATATCCGGACAGATTAAGGTTGCACCTGAGCACATCACAACGACGGTGACCAGGCTGATGAACAAACCAGACCTGGAATG